>JAUWNN010000202.1 GCA_030612625.1 Caldifarciminota bacterium | reverse complement strand
CCGATTTTGAACCCGATAATCCCCAGCGCCATCAGGCTCAGCGGCTCAAGACCGGCCAGCGTCGCCGCGTCGATAATCCCGACCGCGCCCAGGCCCAGGCCGATGAGAATGAAGGCCACCACCTGGGGAATCCGGAGCTTCTTGAAGACGCGCGCCCCGACCGTGCCCAGAATCACCGCGATAGCCACAGTCAGCATCACGTTGAAGTGAATGTTCATGCTAACCTACGAACTGGGAATCCAGATATCAAGTCAGACTCTGCGTCAGTCACTTCGGGGACAGTCCCCGGCCTTCTTGGCGGTTTCCGTTCCGGAAGATTGCCGCGCTCCGCTCGCAATGACAGACGAACCGTCACTGCGAGGAGGGTGCGCAACACCCGACGTGGCAGTCTTCTGCCCTTCCGCATTCTGCACTCTGCATTCTGCGATTTGGCATTTGAGCTTCGGACTTTGACATTCTCAGTCCCATTTTCTGTCATCTGCAATCTTCAATCCTCAATCTGAAATCTGCCTTTGTACTACAAAGGTACAAGATCGTCGTTTTCGCGAAGATGTTTTGCGCTGTCATTCCTGTTTCGTGCCCTTCGTGATTTCGTGGCCAATTCGTTGCTCGGTCTCGGCTGAACCGCAGATTACGCAGATTGCACAGATAGAGTCCGAAAAGGAATCTGCGTTCATCGGTATTCATCTGCGGTTACTTCTCTTTCGTTTCTTTCGTGATTTCGTGGCCAATCCTGGTTTGGTTGCGGCCCTTCGGGGGCCGCGCTAGGTTCTTTGTGCCTTTGTGTTTAGCTTCCGCCTACTCCTGCTTTGCTTCCCCGAAAACCTGGCCGGTGAAAACAAACATCTGGGTTGCCTTATCCTTCCACGCGTCAGGCCCAAGTCCGGCCTTCAGGCACGTGTGTTCAAGGAACGTCTCACGGTCCCATCCCTGCTCGACCGGCACCTGGGGCAGGAGCAACCCGGACCTGTACCCCTGGCGCATGATGAGCCCGTGTTTCCCCACAACAACCGACTCAGGGTCGCTGATTCTGCTCAGCGGGCTCAGCACCGTAATCTCGATGTCAATGTCAGCCAGTTCCTTCACGGTCACAGGCGGAAACCTCGGGTCCTGGGTCGAAGCGCTCACCGCCATGTCGCTCACCGCCTGATAGAGCGGCTTCACCGCTTCCACGTATCCGATGCACCCGCGCAGCATCCCCTGCTTGTGCAGGGTCACAAACGCCCCCCGCTTCTCAGCCAGCCTCGGGGTCAAAGGTTTCACCTCGGGCACCTTGCCTTTGCGGATGTGGCTCTCAAGTGTGGACCGTGCAATCTCAAGCAGGCTCTGCTTCTCCGCCTCGGTCAGGTCACCAGAACCGGCGTCATCAGAAACAGCCTTGGCCGGTGCCGAGAAAGCAACTGAACTGTACCCCACGCAATACCCGCCCTTCTCACCCATCACATCGTTGGAATTGGTCTGAGCAAGAACCACAGCGTTGTCAGCACCAAGCCCGCGGGCAGCAACCATGACTGCCACAATCGGGTCTCCACCGCACGCCTGAGCCTTACGCTGGCCCAGAGCATCATACAGCGCCTTCGGGTCAAAACCCGCCAGGAACCCGCACGTCACGCTGTCGGTTTCCTTCGCATCGTCATACGAATTGCCGTGGTACAGGTCAGAAGAAGCAAGCAGAACCACCTTGCGCCCTTTGCACGCTCGGGTTATGGCCTTGCCCACCCGCTCGCACTCCTCCCACGAAGGCTGAAGCATCATAATCGGCACAATCTTGAAACTCTTCAAGACCCGCTGCAGAAACGGCACTTCCACTTCAAGTGAATGCTCAGTGCGGTGCGCCTCGGGCATCTCAACCAGAAACTCATCCCCGGCCACAATCGCTTTGGCAAGCTCCTCATCCACCGCCACCTCACCAAGCGGGGTTTTCCACTTGCCTTTGCCGAACACCGCGGCCTTGTCGATGAACGCCTGATGGCTCGGCCCGACCATCACCACTGTAACCGAATCCATCCCTTGCAGCAGCTTGAAAGCACAGGCCGCAGTAGGGCCGGAAAAGGGATATCCTGCATGTGGCACTTGAATCGCCACCAGCTTGCCGGTCAGGGCCGGCGGCTGAACATCAGCCAACATATGGTCTACCATTTCAGTCAAGGTCTTCACGTCCGCCGGATAGAACTGGCCGGCTACCGCAGGTTCTCTAACCACTGTAGCCTCCTCAGGACTGGCACAAAACAGCCCGCTCAGTATTAAGCCTATTAACAACATCATTATCTGAAACAGGTCTTATGGTAGCCCGTCAAGTCCCTCCTGTCAATGAGCCTGTGGCTCACGCAGGACTATCAATCACCGGCACGAAGAAGTAGGGTGACACCCTGCGCAGCGCAAGGGCGTCACCTCTGTGCCGGTTCAGCTATGACGGCTCAGGTTGTGGCTGCAGATGGACCAGATGTTGGCCGCATTCAGGACAGAAGTGGAAATGGAATACCCGCGCAAGAAGCTCATGATGGAACAGACCGCACCTGACTATCCCGACTATTCGCTTTCTCTTTTTGTGGTAGAGCGGCAGGTCAAGTTCGGACACTCGCGACTGCGAACCGAGACGCGACCCGCAATATGGGCAGAACCGCCAGGTACACGTCAATTCCCGCTTGCAATGCGGACAGCGAACCTTACTTCCTCCTGTTCCCACGATAGTAGATTATAACAACAATAGACCAGAGGTCAACAGCTCATTTGTCCGAGCCTCCTTTCTATCATTCCGCTCTGCTGCCGGTCTGTCATGTTGCTCTGCTGAAAGCAGGGTCTACCCTGAGCCCGCTGAAAGGTGCCATCCGATGGCTCACCACCGCAGGTGACGCGGCAATCTTCCGCTCGGCTCGACTACTTGAATCCTCAAATTTCCTCCACCCCAGCCAGATTGTCAGCAGGAAATCAGAAACAGGAATCGGTCGTGGCCGGACTTGCGCCCTGACGCATGCCGAAGTCGTGAACATCGAATAACTCCGCTATCCCCACATTCAAAGGAGCCCGCTGTCAATAAATAGCATTATGTCCCGGAAATTCCGGGACAATGGCCAATCGAAAGACAATACGAACCTCCTGACGGCCGCCAGGATGAACGATATGACAACTGATGTGTTGACCGGTGTGCCGAACGTTGTGCCAATCGTTGTGCCGGTCGCTTTACCGGTCGCTTTGCCGACAAAATAGAAAATAGGGACAGCGACTCTTTTCCGACTGGCCTCTTTTCTCTTCTTTCGTTCGCCACGGCTAACTCTACTCTACCCCCCCGCGTGTTAAGCGACGGTCGAGTTTCATGTCGCGTCACCGTCTCCTACTGATGCCGGTAAATAGTCGCTGTCCCTGTTTCCCCTAATCAGACTTATCCTTCTCTTCACTTCCTACCTCCTTTGAACCTTGACAATGCGTAGCGCGTACGCCTTGCCACCTAGTGTGGTATTGATAACATAAACTCCAGCAGATAATCCTTTGAGGCCGACCATCCGCTGCTGTAGCCCATGCTTCTGGACTCTGACAGCTGACGGACGCTTAACCTGTCTGCCCGTCACACTGTAAACATGGATTGTCAGTTTCTCGCCTACAGTTCCGCAAAACTCGATGGTCACATTGTCCTCAACGACTGTTCTGTTCACACGGACCCATCTACCATGCCGATGGGGTTGTTTCTCTTCTGCCACTGATGATGTGAAAGTATCAAAGATACACACGCCTGCCCAGTAGCAAGCCGCATATACATGGCTTGAATCATAGGAAACTCGCCGAACTGAGTAGGGAGTCGAGGCAGAACTTACTACGACCGGGTTTCTCGGGTCACATATGTCGACGACTCGCAGGTCTCGGCACGCCACGTAGGCATACCTGCTTGATACGACCACATCGGCAGCGCTGCCATTTACTGGCACAGACGAAATCTGATATGGTGCATGAGGATTGGCTACACTCCAGATGTGGAGTGAGTCGTCGAAGTCTGCGACATAGGCAATGGTATCGACCACATCGCAGCCCCAGGTTCTTAGCTCTGGTATCGTCTTCATCACCCAGGGATTCCTGGGGTCAGCGATGTTCACTATTTGGAATCCATCTATAGAACTTGCTATGTAAGCGAAGGAACCTTCAAGACTCAGACCGCCCGCGGTCATGTCGGCGCTCACGCAACTCCCTACTAACTCCGGCTGGCGCGGCCGGGCCACGTTGAATACCTCGAACCTAGACGCCTCGGCTGAGTAAGCGAGGGTATCACACAGAACTATGTGTTCGGGGAAACCAAACGTCTGTGCTTGACCCGCAAAGACCGGGTTCACCGGGTCACTCACATCTACCACCCGTAGCTTCCGTCCAGCCACCCAAGTGATATATGTAAACGAATCCTTGGCTGCCACCGTAATGGTTCCAGGGCCGCCACCAAGGGTATCATAGGTGCCGAGTGTCATTGGGAAACTCGGGTGGGTCAGGTCCAAGACTATCATACCGGCGCCATCATTAGCAACATAACCTATGTTGCCGGCCACTGTAACCTGATAGGCGAGGTGTGCCTTGAAAGCATCCGCTACTACCTGCGGTGCGGTAACTGAATGCAGACTGATGACTTTCAACCCTCCAAAGTCATCCGCCAGATACGCATACGTCAAGGGGCTAAAGACAAACGGGTCCCATGGTTGTCCCTCTAGTTCACACGAGCCCCTAACCACAGGGTGAGTCGAGTCGGATACGTTGATGACATAGAACGTCCGTCCACCGCCGGGGCATCCAGGTTCTGTGCTCAAATAGGCAAACCATCGGCCAATATAAAGACCCGGCCCGCCAACATCATTAACGCGCCCGAGTTCCCGAATATTCAGCGGATTAGAAACATCAAGGATGACAAACGCAAAAGGAATACCAGAAACGTAGTATAGCAAGTTGTTCCTTGCGAATAGAACAGTGTATTCGCCGCCTCTAGAACTAACCCAGCGAGGAGAAAATGGGTCGGTCACATCAATCACATTCATCACCCACCTGCCGCCGAGGAATGCGTGACCATTGGTCACAGCGATGACATCGCCACTGTCGCGCAAGGCGTCGAGCTGAAGCGGTTGAGTTGGATTGGCCACATTGAAGATGCGGAAGCTGTCGCCGCCCAAGGTGTAACAGAGTGTATCTTTGACCGTCAGGTCACCGATGACCGCGTCCATTGAGCCAAGTTCTCTTGGACTCGCCGGGTCAGAGACGGAGTAAACTTGTGCGCCCCAGGAACCGCAGGCAACAAACAAGAGCGAATCCTGCACCACCAGTTGATTGATGAGGCCCCTTGCATTGATTTGCCCGACCATCCTGGGGTGCACTGAATCGGTAATGGTAAGAATTCTCACGCCTGAACCCGAGCCAAGGAACAACAGTGAATCCTGGCCGCAGGTTTCCCAGCTTGGGCCCCAAGGCCAGCGACCAATGCAGGTCAGGCCCTGGCTGTCCGGCTTGCGGAATGTGGTGTAGTATGAATTATCCAGCCCGTGCTCCCGCAGCCATGATGCCCGCATCCTGGGATGCACACCGGACAGCGATTCCTGCACTGCCCGGAACTCTCCGAACTCCGGCTCGCGGGCCGACGCGGCCGCCAGCCCGGCAAGCAGCAGG
>JAUWNN010000213.1 GCA_030612625.1 Caldifarciminota bacterium | reverse complement strand
TAATCCTGGTTTGGTTGCGGCCCTTCGGGGGCCGCGCTAGGTTTATCTGTGGTTCATTCTGCCCTCTTCGTGCTCCTTCGGCTTCGCTCAGGACATGCCTTGGTGTCCCCCACGCCCGCGTCATTGCGAGGGAGCGAAGCGCCCGTGGCAATCTTCCTCGCGGGCTCGGGGCAAGCTTTGTGTCCAGTCTCCTATGTCGGTTTTCGGACTGGTGTGGCGGTTGGGATGCGCCTGAAAGAGCGTAAGTGACGCAATCATAGGGGGGGGTCTCCCAGGGGCCGTTTAGGGGAGCGTTTGCCTGCACCTTTGTCCTGGTCTTCGTTTCGGCCTTTGTCCCGGTCTTTGTCTCGGCCTTTGCATGAGCCTTTGTGCCGGTCTTAGTCTCAGCCTTTGCGCAAGCCTTTGTCTGAGTCTTTGTCAGCGCCGGCGCATTGGGAAACGACGCCAGCTTGCTTGACACCTGTTGTGCCTGGAATAGAATCGCTCGTCGTGTCAGGAAGAATGAGAAGATTGCGCAGGCTGCTTGCTGCCGAAGGCCTTGACGGTCTGATTGTCTCAGACCTGACCAACATCCGTTACCTGTGCGGATACACCGGCTCCAACGGGCTGATGCTCATTACCCGGAAAGCGGCCTGGTTCTACACCGATTTCAGATACAAAGAAGTAATCAAAACCCAGGTCCGAGGCTGTCGCAAGCAGGTCCGCACCCGTGACCTGTATGCCGAATTCCCAAAGGAGCACGCGGCCGGACTGAAGCGGCTGGGAATAGAAAAGCACCATCTTACTGTCGGCCGTTTTCAGCTCATCCGTCGCCAGCTCAAGAGCATCAAGCTTGTGCCGACCAGAAACCTGGTCCTGGAGCTGCGCCGGAAAAAGGAGCCGGACGAAATCAAACTCATCGCCCGGGCCCAGCGTATCACCGACCGGGTATTTCAGGACCTGCTTACTTTCATCAAACCCGGTGTCCGCGAAAAGGACCTGGCCGCTGAAATCACCTACCGGTTCGGGCAGCACGGCGAGAATGCATTCAGCCCGATTGTTGCTTCGGGCCCGAACGGCGGCTGTCCCCATGCCGAACCCTCGGGCCGGAAGTTCAGGAAAGGCGATGCAATCACTTTCGACATCGGCTGCCGTTTTCAAGGGTATTGCTCGGATATGACCCGAACCGTGTTCCTGGGCAAACCCGACCCGGACCTGGGCCAGGTGTACGACATCGTGCTTGCCGCACAAAAACGTGGCCTCAAACTGATAAAACCAGATGTTTTCTGCGCCAAAGTCGACCGGGCGGCCCGCGACCTGATTAAGAACGCGGGTTACGGACCCTATTTCGGCCACAGTCTTGGTCATGGCGTTGGCCTGGTGGTTCACGAAACCCCGGTGCTTCATTCCCGCAGCGAGCATACACTTGAGATTAACGATGTGGTAACAGTCGAACCCGGTATCTATCTGCCCGGACTCGGCGGCGTCCGTATCGAAGACATGGTGCTGGTCACCCGGGACGGCTGCCGCAACTTCACCAAAAGCCCGAAGCAACTCATCCAAATATGAGAAAAGAGGGTTCCAGGGTTCTAGGGTTCCAGGGTTCTAGGGTTGAGCCATCGGATGGCACCTGCGCACGGCGCAGCCGATGCCGCCGAGGCATGGACGCAGAACCAGGGTTTGACCCCTTGAACCCTTGGCCCCTTGAACCCTTCTTCTGGTTTTGCCAATGATTACCCCGAATGATTTCAGAGCCGGCACCCTGATTAAGTACAAGGGCGAAGTCTATGAAGTGCTGAGCTACTCGCGGATGAGAACCGCCCAGCGCCGGGCACGGGTCGTTGCCAAAATCAGAAACATCAGAACCCGAACCCTGATTGAAGAGAGCTTCGAGTCCGAAGAGAGACTGGAACAGGCCGAAGTGGAACGGCGCAAGAGCCAGTACATGTACGCCGACGACATGGGCTTTCATTTCATGGACATGGAAACTTACGACCAGTTCGCCCTGAGCCGTGAAACGGTCGGCGACAAGAAGTTCTATCTTGTCGAGAACATCGAAACCAGTATTCTTTATGTCGAAGGAAAGCCGACAAACATTGAGCCGCCGATGTTCCTTAAGATAGAAGTGGTCGAAACCGAACCCGATTACAAAGGCGACACCGCCTCGGGCGGGGGCAAACCGGCCAGGCTTTCAACCGGCCTGAAAGTAACGGTCCCGTTCTTCGTCAAGGTCGGTGACAAAGTCAGAATCGACACCCGGACCAATACCTATGTCGAACGGGTCTGAAATGACGAATCTCTTACCACAAAGACACGAAGGGATGAGAAGTTCAAAGTCCCAAGCCCAAATGACTAATCAATGTCAAAGCTCAAATGGCAGACTCACGTCATTGCGCAAGGCTCTTGAGTCTTTTGCCATTGCGAGCCCGCTTCTGGCGGGCGTGGCAATCTTCCGGCAGAAGACTGCCGCAGTCGCGGAGCCTGCCCCGAGGCCACCGGAAGATTGCTTCGCTTCGCTCGCAATGACGTGGCCGTGGGGGCTCCTTCGCAGTGACCTGAGGGGTCGGTTTAGTCATTTGGATTTGATTAGGACTTTCCCGCCGCCTTCGGCGGGTGAAGAAAGGGGTCGAGGGGTCAAGAATATGGTTCAAGGGTTGAAGAAAGGGTTCCAGGGTTCTAGGGTTGAGCCATCGGATGGCACCTGCGAGGACGCAGAACCAGGGTTTGACCCCTTGAACCCTCGGCCCCTTGACCCCTTGAACCCTTTTTCTGCCTGGCGCACAGCGCCATCCTTAGTCATTTGGATTTCTGCCTTGGTGTTCTCTTGGATTTCGTCACTGGAATTCACTCATCTGTGTTTATCTGTGTTAATCCGTGGTTCAGATTGTCCGCCCAAGGCGACGTGCCATGTTTAAGAAAGTGCTGGTGGCCAACCGGGGCGAAGTGGCCCTTCGCATCATCCGCGCCTGCCGCGACCTTGGAATTGCCACGGTAGCGGTCTATTCTGAAGCGGACCGGGAATCCCTGCCCGTGCTGGTGGCTGATGAGGCGGTGTGCATCGGCCCGGGGCCCGCAGCCGACAGTTACCTGAATGTATCCCGTGTCCTTTCCGCCGCAGAAATCGCGGGCTGCGATGCACTCCACCCGGGATACGGCTTTCTTTCTGAAAGCTCTGAATTCGTCGAAGCCACTGAGTCCTGCAAGCTCGTTTTTATCGGCCCGGGCCCTGCAACGATGCGGCTGCGGGGCGATAAGATTCAGTCCCGCAAGGTGATGCGCGAAGCCGGGGTCCCGGTCATTCCCGGCTCGGACCAGGAAGTGAAGGATGCAAAAGAAGCGGCCCAACTGTGCAAGGAACTCGGCTATCCGGTCATGGTCAAAGCGACGGCCGGCGGCGGGGGCAAAGGCATGCGGGTCATCCGGGGGGCACGGGACATGGAAAGCGGATTTCGGATGTGCCAGGCCGAAGCCAAGGCCTCGTTTGGAGACCCCAGGGTGTATCTGGAGAAGTACATCCCGAAAGCACACCATGTGGAAGTCCAAATCCTTGCCGACCGACACGAAACTGTCATCTCGCTGGGCGAGCGGGACTGCTCGGCCCAGCGCCGGCACCAGAAAATCCTTGAGGAATCTCCCTCTTTGCTCGTTGACAAAAACCTGCGCACGCAGTTGGGCAAATGGGCGGTTGCTGCGGCCCGGGCCGCGACCTATCTGAACGCCGGAACTGTCGAGTTCGTCGTGGACCACGACCTGAACTGCTATTTCCTGGAAATGAATGCCCGACTTCAGGTCGAGCATCCGGTCACCGAAGAAGTGACCGGTGTTGATATCGTCCAGCAACAACTGAAAATCGCTGCGGGTGAGAAACTGGACCTGCCCGCTGATATCAGCAAGCCCAGAGGCCATGCCATCGAGTGCCGGATCTGCGCCGAGGACCCGGACGCGGATTTTGAGCCCTGCCCGGGTCTTGTCACCGAAGTGCGGATGCCCGGTGGTCCGGGTATCCGGGTTGACTCATACCTTCTGCCCGGCTACCGTGTCCCTCAATATTATGACCCGCTCGTCGCCAAAATAATCGCCTGGGCCCAGAACCGGACCCAGGCAATCGCCCGGATGGAACGGGCGCTGGCTGAGACCGAAATCGGCGGCATTGCCACCACAGTCGGGTTCCAGCGCCGGCTCCTGAAAAGCACCCGCTTTCTACGCGGCCGGCTCACCACTGAAATGCTGGATGAAGCGGGATAAAAGGAAAGGGTTAAGACAACGATGCCGACAGGAGTAAACAGAACTGAAACTCGGGCCGGTAAAGAGAACGATGAACGAAGAACGAGCAACGAATTGGCCACGAAATCACGAAAGACACGAAAGAGAACGATGAACGAGCGGGTGACCGATGCCGTCGCTCAGGTGGACTCCCTGCTGGAAAGCAACCTCAAATACTACCCCAAGCACCTTCCGCCCCTTCACTATGCCCGGCTCACCGGCCAGAAACCGGGCTTCAGCAGAATTGACCCGCGCTACCAGTGGCGGCCGACCCCGACCTCGCCTGACGACCTCTTGACCCCGATTCAGCGCCAGCTTGAAACATGCCGGGCCCAAGCCGAAGCTCTGCTGGTGCATGAACGGTTGGGTGAGCTGATACTGAATCTCGAAGAGCAGGAACGGCTCACCTGTCGTGCCCTGGGCATACTTCCCAGTTCGGAACACGACCGGTTCGGCGAACTGCTCGCCCGGCCCGAGCTCCACCCCCACGCAATTACGCACTCAACTGCAAGACTGACATCGGCTGTGAAAGCAATCGCCCGGGAAATAAGCCCGGCAACCGGTCTGGCCTATGGAATGCTCATCCTTGCCGGAATGCAGACCCCCAAGCAACTGCTCCGTTATGCCGAAGGTCTGGACCGGCTTTTTGACCGGCTGACCCGGGTGCCGGCTGTAATTCAACCCTTGAACAGCGCGGTCAGTCTTATTGACAGGCCGGCTCCACCGCTGCAGCAAGGAGAAACCAGAGCGACTTCCAGGTTTCAGACCCTTTTCAGTGTCCTGCTGGCAATCAGGGAACAACTCTGGGCACTCAAACCCGACCGCTTGTCCACTCCGTTCCTTCTGCCCCAGGTGATTGACAACTACCTGGGGTCTGAGCAGGGCGTGGGCAACTCTCTGGCCCTTGCCATCCTCGACTCTATCATGATAGGCAAGCTCGGTTTCCCGGTTCTATACCACCTCGAATCCGGAATTCTCAGTCTTGAGGTACTCATTGCCGGCCAGAACGTATACTGGGAAGTCACCCGGCCCAGCTCATTATCCTTTGTGT
>JAUWNN010000147.1 GCA_030612625.1 Caldifarciminota bacterium | reverse complement strand
TTGCCACGTCGGGCGTCGAACGCCCTCCTCGCAATGACAGCCGGGTCTGCGGTTTTGCCTTTTGCACTTTGGCCTTTGACCTATGACTCCTCCTCATCTGTGTCTATCTGTGGTTCACTTTTCCCTTGGCGTTCTTGGCGGGTGACTTCCGTTTCGTGTATTTCGTGCTGTCGGGGCTAATCCTGGTGTGGTGGCGGCCCTTCGGGGCCGCGCTAGGCTCTTAGTGTCTTCGTGTTGAAATTCCTATATCGGTTTTCGGGCCTGAAACTCATCTTGACACAGATGTGTTCCCGGCTATATTTGGACACTAAAGGAGGAACCGATGAAGAAAAGCCTACTGTTCGTTGCACTGCTGGCCGCTGTGGCTCTGCTTGTCACAAGCTGTGACCTGTTTGGTGGCGACAAGGCCGGTTACTACCCGATGACCGTCGGCAGCACCTGGGAGTTCCAGGGCTGGATGACAACGGAACAGGTCGACCAGGACACTATCTTCACTTCCAAGACCCACGCCGAAGTGACCCAGAAAGTAACGCTCGCCGGTGGAGAAGAGGCCTCTGAGTTCGTCATGACCGAAAGCACCCATATGAGATTGCCTCAGGAGACCACCATTGTCTATGTCGACACCAGCTATGCGCGCGAGACCGACAACTACGTACTTGCCTACGATTCCAAGGACGACACTGACCCGGATACTGTCCTGGCGCTACCGCTTGAAGAAGGCAAAACCTGGACCATCCACACAAGCGGCGACACGACCTTATCCGCCAAGGTCATCGGCAAGGAAACCACAAACGTCCCGGCTGGTGAGTACAAGAACTGCTGGAAAGTGGAGATAACCACCAACGTCGGTAGCGACGCAACCCCGACGATGCACTACTGGTACGCTGATGGTGTAGGCCGGGTCAAGAACTTCATGGAATATACCGAACAGAGCTACAAGACCACCCTGATAAATGAGTTGACTTCAGCCACCATCAAGTAGTACTTAACAACACTTCGGGCGGGAGGAGTCAACCCTCCCGCCCTTTTCTTATTCACCGGCACTGACCGATGCCATGGGGAAACATCCTTGCGCTGCGCACGGTTTCGCCCGTTCCCGCCGCGCTTCTTTTGGAGTACAAAGTCTCCGGCTCTGCGCAACTGCCTGTCCTGAACTGTCCCCTGAAGGGCAGAGCCTGCCCTGCCCTGCTCTGCTCCGAGCAGGTGCCATCAGATGGCTCACCTGTCGAAGGGTGCCTTCCGATGGCTCACAAGGCCGAAGGGCTGCCGCAATCCGAAACTATGGAATGTGGAGTGCGGTGGCGTGCCACCGCTTTGTCTTGCCGGAAGCGTGCTTCCGGCTCTGAAAGCGGCAGCTTGCTGCCGCAATCCAAAGAGCCGGGGCGCTCATGCGAGCGCCCCGGCAGAACCCAAAGGGTAGAACACCCTTGACCTTCGTCAGGGTGTCACCCTGTCAGCTAGTGTTGCACCACGAGCTTCCTGGTGGCTGTGAACCCGTCCGCGTCGAGCCGTACCAGGTAAACGCCCGCGCTCAAACTTCGCAGGTTCATAGGGTGACACCCTTGCGCTGCGCAGGGTGTCACCCTGATGCGCTTAACCGCCCGGCCGGCGATATCGTAGATGGTGATATCCACCGGTCCGGCCTTGGGCAGGGTGTAGCGCAGCGTTGCAAACCCGCTCGCCAGAGGATTCGGAGAAATCTGAATTCTGAATTCTGATTTCTGAATTCCCCGTCCAGCCATTACGCCGTCCCGGCTGGGACGTGCCGCAAGTGTGTACGGTATTACGTACCGCCACAGCTCTCTGGTCTTGTTGCCTTTGAGCGCAAAGAACACACCGCCGCCATAGCTCACTATGTCGGCTCCGTACTTCACGCGCCGCTTGCGGCCCGTGGTCACGGTATAGTTCGGCACTGTGTCCAGCTCGTGCCAGGAGTCTGCTGCAGGAGTGTATCTGAAGTACTGCTGGGTGTTACCGCCTTTGAGCGCATAGATTTCATCGTCGTACCAGGCACCGCACCCACCGTCCTTGGACTTCTTCCTCTTGAGCCGGCCGCTGTGCAGGCCTTCAAGCGGCATGCCTTTCAGCTTGTTGCCGGACCAGGAGTCACCAACGATGTTGTACTTCCACAACTCGTGATAGGTCCCGTCGTGGTACTTGGCCTTGTGCGCATAGAGCAGTTTCGCATCGTCCGTACCGTCGGCCTCATTGAAAACCAGCCAGGAGCCTTTGTCCCATTTCGCACGTGTGCCGTCAGGCGCTTCGGCCAGGGTGTCCCACTTCGAAGTCGCAACATTGTACCGGTAGAACTCGGTCTTGTAGCCCTTAAGCAGGTAGACATAGTCGTCGCCATCTTCCTCACCCGGCACAAAAGCCAGGTCAGTGCCGCCTTTCACTTTCTTCCGGTACGGGCCGAGCGGCACATCAGGCAGCACGCCCCAGGAACCACCCACGATGTCGTAGCGCCAGAAGCCGAGGGTGTTGTTGCCCTGGGTGACATAGATGGAGTTGTCGCCGTCGCTGACACCCTTGGAGCCTTTTCTGGGCACTTTCCGGCTCCACAATGGGTGGGTTTCATACGGCATCCCGGTCAGTCCGTGCCAGGAGTCGCCTACCGGGTGGTAGCGGTAGAAGTCGGTGGTCTTGTAACCCTTGGCAGCATAAACGAGTCCGTTGCCTTCGTTGAACGCAAGCCAGCCGCCCCGCTTCACCGATTTCTGACTCGGCGGCAAAGGCATCGGCTCGACTTCGTGCCAGCCACCAGGCCAGGGCGGGAATGAACTGACATTGAACCACCCCTCCTTGGAATCGTTGTTCGGCTGGACATCACCAGCAACATGTACCGAGCATCGGGTGGCCCAGTGACCTTCTTCGGTCCCGACATTGTGGGTCGGGAACGTAAGCGTACTCTCAGCTCCGACCACCAGCCCGCTGACCGTGTAGTGTTCGTTGTACACTTCGACATCGGTCGGGTCGTTTATGACAAACCACGCCTCGAAGTCGCACACGCAGTCACCGAAGTTCCGCACCCGGCCCTGGGGGGTCACCACTGTACTGGTATCGAGATCGCCATGCGGGGCAACGATGTTCAGCACTCCGATGTCCGGGCTCCCGACCATGAAGTTGTCGTCGATGGTGTCGTTGCCCGGCTTCATATCACCGGCATAGTAGGTGCTGCAGCGCACGGCCCAGGAGCCGCCGGTGGAAAGGGGATAGCTCGGGAACGAACTGACCAATATGTCCCCACCAGGCGCTATCCCGGTCAGGTCCACTTTGTGTTCATACACCCGGTTCGCACTCGGGTCCTCGAGAATCATCCAGGCCTCGAAATCAGCGGCAAGGTTGCCGTAATTGTGCCAGGTGGCCGCAGGGTAGATGGTCTGGCCGATGGTGTACAGTCCACTTGGAGTGGTAATCGAAACCGCACCGACATCCAGGACCTGGACGAACACTAAGCTCATCGCCGAATCGTTGGAGTGGTCGATGTCGGTTACCAATTCGGTCGAGCAGGACACCACATGGCTGTCGAGCTCTTCCACAGTCCAGTCCGCGAATTCAACGTACAGCCGGTCACCCGGCGCATGCCCGCTCACAGGGTAGGTCTCACTGTAGAACGTGCCGATTCTCATCCGAACGTCATAGCTCTCGGTCGTGGCGCCGTAGTTGTAAACCGAACAGGCCGGGGTAACGACCGTGCCGGAATCAACAAGCCCGGGTGGCGCTTCAATCTTGGTGACGCCCACATCACGCGGTATAATCCAGTCAACAAGGTCATTCGGGTCATTATCATAGTCCTCACCCCAGCGGGTACCGCTACCACCGGTCACGGTGATGTGGCCCTGGTTGGTTCCCTTGTAGATGTTGTAGCCGGTCGTGCCGGTGAAGTCGACGTTCCGCATGTCGTCAATCGTCTGGTTATTCTCAACCCTCAGCATCTGGCCGCTCTGGCTGCCATGGTCAAAGGTGCAATCCGAGAAGTTGTTGGTCCCATGAACTCCAGCGCCACTGGCAATGTTAATGCCATTGTTGTTCATATGCTCGAAATCGGCATACCGGGCAGCAATCGTCGCACCGGAAACGACATCAAAGCTGTAAGGAAAGCTCATATTGGCGGCAGCTACCGTGCCGCTGGCAAAGGCTGTGCCAACCACGGAGAAGGTGCCACCGTTGACATCAACATCGCCCGAACCGGTGCTGGTACCCATTGTCAGCGTATGCTCACCAACAGCAAAAGCACCGGCAGTAACTGTCAGGTCGTCCTCAACGGTCAGGTCTCCGGTCAGGGTCAGACTGCCGAACGTGGGCTTGTTGATGACGATGTCGTAGAACGAGCCGGAGCCCGGGGCAAAGGATTTGTCCCCGCTGCCGTCAAGAGTCACCAGCTTGCTGCCATGGTTGAAGTTTCCGGTGCCGGTCCCGTCTCCGGAAACAAAGAGACGGTCCGCTCCCTGAGTGATGATACCATTGTTGGTCACATTGTTGAAGTCATAGCCGTACCCGGAGGCGAAGTTGCCGCCAAGCTCCAGGTGTGCCCCTAAGTTAACCGTGACGCCAATCACAGCGGTCGGCGAGAACGAATGAGGGTTGTTGCGGGTGGTAAGCGTGACTTTGGCGCCGCCCGTCTTCTCAATCCGAAGGTCGTTGAACCGGATGTTGCTGCCGCTGCTGCTAGAGTAGTTGGCAACGTTGAAGGTCGAGTTCTGGTCACCGGCGAAACGTATCACCGCTGACCCGGTGGCGGAGAACACGTCGTTCTGCACGTTGTTCGAGATACTGCCGTAGAACGTTATGGTGCCGCCCGTCGCATACCAGCCCCACGAACCGTTGTTCGACCACAACTGCAGGTTATTGGTCGCACCGGTAGCGGTGTAATTGACCGTTCCTCCCGAAATGTCGGTCCGGTGCCCGGAATTCGCGATGTCGTGGCGAGCAATGTTCACCGTTGTTGCGGCCCCCGAGATTTCGAGGCGTCCCAATCCCCACTGGTACATATAGTAGAAATTAGCCGTAGTGCCGTCGTTGATTCGGAGCGTCCCGTGCCGGTCCCCGGTCACCCGGGCGCTGCCGGTATTGACGTTGAGGTTGTGTCCGTTGGTGATGAAGGTCCCTCTCGTGATGTTGAGCGCCCCGCTGCTCGTGTAAGTGCAGGTGACGTTCTGGTCCATCGTCACCGTATTCGAAGTCGCGGACTTGTTCACCGTCAGCCGGTAGAAACTGGTCGTCGTGCTGCCGCCGATGGTGCCGTTGCTGGAACCCCTAAAGAAAACATAGCCGTTGGTCAGTGTTGCGGCACCGTTGTTGGTCCAGTCTCCGTAGACCTGAAGCGTGTAGCTGCTGGTAATCCTGAACTGTCCGCCGCTGTTGATGGTGATGTTGTTGACCGAGTAGGACGCGTTGAGTGTAACCTGGTGGTTTATGAAGACGTTGTCGCTCACACCCGGTACTCCTTGAGGCGACCAAGTGGTGTTGGTGCCCCAGGTGCCGCTCTGTGCACTGGTGTAGTCTATGGCAAGGCCGGGCGTGGCCGCCGCACATAACAACAGCGCAACTGCCAGAACCATGCCTCCTCTTGCTGCGATAGGAGCGTTTCTGCTCATCTGTACCTCCTTTTAGGTATCAACTGACTGACTCCTGAACTGCTGTATAGGAATCCACAGGCATCCTTGCCTGGGTGCCCATTCCTGTACAAAGACAAGTATATTTCATTCCATATCACCTCTGCGTGACCGCCAAAGTGCCGCCGCCGCACCATCTGCTCTATGTACTGCTTTCTCGGATGCAACCCAGCTTCTCAAGTATAGCTCCGAGCAACTACCTGTCAAGCCGGATGGAAATCCAGGTCAGAACTCATCTCCTTGACACTAAGCAAAGGACATAGACAATAGACGTAATGCGTCTCGTCTTCCAAGCCGCAGCAACCATGCTGGTTCTGCTCAACTGCTGTGGCTATTCGGCCCGTTCGCTTCTCCCCCCGCACCTGCACACCATTGCGGTACCGCCGGTCGAGAACTCAACCACCCGACCCGGGCTGGGTGACGAACTGACCGAGCTGCTGACCACCGCATTCAACAAGGACCGCAACTTGAGGGTGAGCACGCTTGAGAATGCCGACCTGGCGGCAACGGTCAACATCACGTCCTATTCCCGCACCGCTGCGGTCTACGAGGAAGACCAGACCATCCTGACTTACGAAATAGCTGTATCAGCCAGAGTCGAAGCCGAAGACCAGGTCCGGGGCGAATCCTTTTTCACCGCTGCGGTATCCGAGCGTGTCAACTATGACCCGGACGCCGAAACCGAGGAGCAGGCAGCAACCCGGGCCCTGGAGAAGCTGGCTGACGAAATCGTCCGCCGCATCATAACCACATGGTAGTGGACCTGGTTGTCGACCGCATCGTAGCGGGCGGCACCGGACTTGCTCAACTGGACGGGCTCAAGGTGTTTGTTCCGTTCGCAGCACCGCAGGAGCGGGTCCGGGCCCGGCTTAAGGTCCGCAAGAAGGACTATGCTATCGCCGAAATCGAGGAAATCCTTGAACCCTCCCCCATCCGGGTGAAGCCTTCCTGTCCGTACTTCGGTGAGTGCGGTGGATGCCAGCTCCAGCACATCAGCTATGAAGGCCAGCTTGTGGTCAAGAAGCTCATCATCAATGATGCGCTTCAGCGCCTGGGCCGAATCTTTGTGCCGGTCAGCAATATCACCGCCGAGTCTGTGCAATGGCGCTATCGTAATAAAACCCAGTACCCGGTCCGGTTTGACCGCGAGCTGAAAATCGGCTTCTTCGAGCGCGGCTCGCACCACCTGCTCGACATCCCGGTTTGCCTGCTCCACCCGGAATCCTTCGACCACCTGAGCCGGGTAACCAAGAGAGCAATGGCCGAAGCAAAGGAAAGGACTTATGACGAGAACTCTCATCAAGGCAACATCCGCCACCTTGTGCTGCGGTCATCTGAGCAAGACCCCGGGATTCTGGTCATGGTGGTAACCCGCACCAACTCCTTGAACCCGATAGTGGTCAAGCACCTTGCTGAACAGCCCGGAGTGGCCGGAGTAGTCCAGATTGTCAATCCGAAACGGACCAACCGGATTCTCAGCCAGACTGCAAGAACCCTGACCGGCCAGGACCACCTTCTCCACAAGATCCTCAACAAGACCTTCCGGGTATCAGCCCTGTCCTTCTTCCAGGTGAATACCGGCAAAGCGGCCGAGCTCTGCCGCAAGGTCCTGAAACATGTTGCTCCGCAGGGAAACGAAACCGTGCTCGACCTTTACAGCGGCGTGGGAATGATTTCACTTATCCTTGCCGATTTTGTGGACAGCGTGACCGGCATCGAACTGGACCCTTCAGCAGTTGCCGACGCCCGGTTCAATGCCGAGCACAACAGCATCAGCAACGTCCGGTTTGTCGCTGGTGATGTGGACAGAGCCATCGACCGCATCGAGAAAGCAGACATAGTGGTGCTTGACCCGCCCCGCAAGGGATGCCAGCCCCAGACCCTGAAAAAGGTGGCAGAACTGAAGCCTGGAAAACTGGTATATGCTTCCTGCAACCCGGCAACACTGGCCCGTGACATGAAAATCCTGGCTGAACTGGGATATCAGGCCCAGACAATAGAGCCGGTGGACATGTTCCCGCAGACATTCCACGTGGAAATAATCACCCAGTTGACGCCAAAGAAATGAGAAATGAACCACAGATAAACACAGATGAACCTAGCGCGGCCCCCGAAGGGCCGCAACCAAACCAGGATTAGCCAC
>JAUWNN010000204.1 GCA_030612625.1 Caldifarciminota bacterium | reverse complement strand
AAAGTGACACTGGCCGGTCCAAGCTTTTTGCCGGTCGCTATGTCGAAAGGTCCGATGCCGTGGAAGGTCTCAGGATTGTCCATTGCCGGCTTGAATCCACGGCCCTTTTTGGTGACCGTATGAACCAGTACCGGCCCGCGCAGCGACTTCACCCTGCGAAACGTGAATATCAATTCTGAGAGGTTGTGGCCATCCACCGGACCGATGTAGCGGAAACCAAGCTCCTCAAACAGCAAACTTGGCACCACCAGGTTCTTCAATCCCTCCTGGAGCTTGCGTGCCGCGAGCCGGGCCCGGCCGCTCAAGTTCTCTGGCATCAACCCAAGCAGGTTCCAGACATCAGCCCGCATCCGGTTGTACATCCGGCCGGTTATCATCCGGTTCAGATATCCGGCCATCGCCCCGGTGCTCCGGGCTATTGACATCTCGTTGTCGTTCAACACCACCACCAGGTCCTGCCTTAACTCCCCGGCGTGATTGAGCGCCTCAAAAGCCATGCCGGCAACAATTGACCCGTCGCCGATTACCGCGATGGATTTCCGGCCATCACCTCGCAGCCTGCCTCCGATTGCTGCTCCCAGGGCTGCTGAAATCGAATCACCCGAATGGCCCGTGTCAAAACTGTCATAATCGCTTTCGGCCCGTTTCGGGAATCCGGCCAACCCCTGGTACTGACGCAGGGTTCTGAACTGCTCCTTCCGGCCGGTGACTATCTTGTGGGTATAGCACTGGTGGCCTACATCCCAGAAGATTCTGTCCCTGGGAGTGTCAAATGCGTAGTGCAATGCCAGCGTCAGTTCGACCGCTCCAAGGTTGGGCGCGGTATGACCGCCATTCCTGGCCGTGGTCTCGATAATCAACTGCCGGATTTCTTGGGCAAGCGTTCCAAGCTCAGAAACCGAAAGCCGCTTCAGGTCCCGAGGTGAACCGACTTTGTCAAGCACGCCCATTTCTACGAAGTCCGTTCCAGAATCAACCGCGGGAAACCGGCCAGGAGGTCATATCCCGGGCCAAGGGACCGAAACAACTGCTCAGCATGATGTGCCTGCTGAACAGCACGTTTGAGAGTTCCTTCGCGGCCGTACCGGCTTACCCTCGTCATCCTCTTGCCGTCGCTTTCCTGTTCCGCATCAAGCAGGTCATCGGTAACCTGAAAAAGCAAACCCAAAGCCCGGCCTGCCTCCCACAGCCGGTCCAGGACTCTGGTCCTGACTCGGGCAAGCGCGGCCCCGGCCACAAGAGCGGCAGCCATGAAATCGGCAGTCTTTTTTCGGTGCAGCCGCTCCAGACCCGGCCTGCTCAAGCCCGGTCTGGTGGCAATGTCAAGCATCTGACCACCGGCCATACCTGCAGGTCCCACTGCCCGGGAAATCGCCTGAATCGCAGCAAGACGGGGTGCTCGGGGCGCTGGACTGAATGAGAACAACTGAAATGCATAGGCGAAAAGGGCGTCGGCTGCAAGGATTGCGACCGCCTCGTCATACTTCCGATGGAGACTGGGTCTGCCGCGGCGGAAATCATCGTTGTCCATGCTCGGCAGGTCGTCGTGAACCAGTGAGAATGCGTGGATCATCTCTATACCACAGCAGAAAGGCCTGACGTGCTCCTCATCCCTCCCTTTCGCGGCCCGGAACGACTCAAGCGCCAGGACCGGTCGGACGCGCTTACCCGGCCCGAGAACCGCATAGCGCATCGCCCGGGCCAGCCGCACAGGAACTTCCCTTCCGAATCGCAAAGCATCTCTCAGCCAGGCATTCACCAGACCCCGGTCCGCTTGATAGCGTCGAAGCACGAATCTCGAGTTCTGGATTTCAGGTCGGAAATCCCTCATTCACCACTCGCCTGGTTTTCGGCTGCTTTCACGGTGTTGACAAGCAGCATTGCCACTGTCATTGGCCCTACCCCGCCCGGCACCGGAGTGATTGCTGAAGCCTTTGCTGCCACGCTGTCAAAGTCCACATCGCCTACCAGTCCTTGTTCGGTCCGGTTGATACCCACGTCAATGACCACCGCGCCCGGTTTCACCATATCACCGTCTACAAGCCGGGCCCTGCCTGCAGCAACGACCAGAATGTCCGCACTGCGGCAAACCTCAGCCAGGTCTCTGGTCTTCGAGTGGCACACCGTAACCGTAGCGTCTCCCCGGTCTCCGCGCAGAAGCAGGATATTAGCTAGAGGCTTGCCTACAAGCTCACTTCTTCCGACCACTACAACTCGCCGGCCTGAAATTCCGACCCGGCTGCGAACCAGCAACTCGATGATACCGGCCGGAGTTGCCGGCATGAATTCCGGCCTGCCCGCAACCAGCTTGCCCAGGTTCATCGAAGTCAGCCCGTCAACATCCTTGCCAGGCTTGACTAAATCAAGCACTTTGCTCGAATCAATCCCGCCAGGCAGGGGCAACTGAACAATCATGCCGTGCAGGGCTTTGTCCTGGTTCCACTCCTGGATACGGTCACGCAGCTCCTCAAATGTCGTCTCATCCGGGAACCGGGCTACTTCTACTTCAATTCCTGCCCTGGCGCATGCCCGTTCCTTGCTGCGCACGTATATCTGCGACGGAGCAAAACCGCCTGCAAGCACAATTCCCAGCTTGGGAACGATTCCGCGCTCGCGCAGCCGGCCGGCTCTGACTTTGACCTCGGCGCGGACCTCACGGGCAACCGCCTTTCCATCAAGAATCCTGGCTCTGGTCTTCATTCTCTCCTCATGAATTAGCGCAGCACCCCGCAGCAACCGATGGGCTTGGTTTGGTAATAATGCAGAACCCTTCGGACGACCGAAAAGGTTCTCCATAAGACTTCGTAGAGTCAGGTAGCATTAAAGGACGGAGCTATATCTGTAGAGCCTCCTTTATTCCTGAATTCCGCAAGTCGCGAAATTCAGGAAGCTGGGAATTTCGGAATTCCATCTCAATTTCGCCCTCCGCTAACCGCAGACCGCTGTCCGCCTGCAACGGAAGATTGCCGCAGTCGCTTCGCTCCTTCGCAATGACAGTGGGGCTCTGCGGTTTTGCATTTTCCAATTTGCACTTTGCCCTTTGACTTCTGCCTTTCCATGTCCGTCAGACATCCGCTAATTCTGACACAAAAAGGGCGCAAGGTCAACAAGCTCATTCCTCGGGCTCAACCGCTACAAACATCTTCACACTACCCCGCTTGAGCCGGAAAAGAACCGCCTTCTTGGCCTTGGTCAGGTCTTGGGCCGCCTTGTTGAAATCGCCCAGGTCGTCAATCTTCGTATCACCAATCTCAAGAATGATGTCCCCACGCTGAATCCCGGCATCACCGGCCGCACTCCCGTGCTCAACACTTTCCACCAGGACACCGCCTTCAATCCCGGCCTCTTTCCTTTCATCCCCGGTCAGATTGCGTACCGAAACACCAAGCCATTTCTCAGGTTCCTCGCGTTCCGGAGCACCGGCCTGCTCCTCTTCAGGAAACTCGGCAAGCTTCACCTTCTTTATGAACCGCTTATTGTCCCGGACAACAGTAAGTCTGATGGTCGTGCCTGGAGCGAAAACCGCTACCACGCGCCGGAACTGAGCTACCTCCTCAATCTCGATGTCATTGACTTTGAGGATAACATCTCCGTCTTTAAGCCCGGCTTTCTTCGCCGGCATGTCCTTCAACACTTCGCCTATCAACACCCCTTTGGTACTCTCAAGGCCCAGCGCTTTGCGGATTGATTCGGTAATCGGCTGGGGCCTGATTCCAAGGAATCCCCGTATCACCCGTCCGTGCTCCATAAGCTGGTCAGCCACCATCTTCACCATGTCCACCGGCACCGCAAATCCGACACCCACACTGGCGCCCACCGGCGAACGGATTGCCGAGTTGATACCGATAAGCTCGCCCCTGATATTGACCAGGGGCCCGCCTGAATTCCCGGGATTAATCGAAGCGTCGGTCTGGATGAAATCCTGATAACTCGGCCCTTCAGGCAAAGGGATTCCTGACCTTCCCTTTGCCGAAATCACCCCAACGGTGACTGTGCTTTGCAGCCCGAACGAATTGCCCACTGCTATGGCCCAGTCCCCGACCTTGATGTCTTCGGCCTTTCCGAACCTGATTGCCGGCAGGGCTTTCTTCGTGTTCACCTTGAGCACCGCCACATCGGTCTTCGGGTCACGGCCCACCAGCTCCACATCCTTGCCTTTGAACTCGGTCCCATCAGTAAGCTTTACCACCACTTCATCGAACCCGGCCACGACGTGAGTGTTGGTCACAATGTACCCTTTCGGGTCGATAATCACCCCGGACCCGAGCGCGTTTCTGTGTTCCTCAAGCGGAAACTCAGGCAAGCCCTTGAAGAAATCCCGGAAAAACTCCTCGAACGGCCCGCCGAATTCAGGGGTCTTGCGCTCCTCCACCTTTACTGTTTTCTCGGCCGAGATGTTCACAACGGTCGGAATGACCGCATCTGCAACCACGACGAACGGGCTCTCCCCTTCTTTGGCACTCAGAACAACAGCCGTTCCGCTTGAACCGGCAGGCTCGGCCATTGCCGGCCTTGACCCGCAATTCAGCACAACGGCCACAACCATACCAATCACGAACGCGACCAGCACCGCAGGAGCCAGAATCGCACCCGTAAGCCTTAACGAGATTCTTCTATTCATAGCATTTCCTCCAATACATTCGGTCCTATCTTTTGACGTCCCAACCCGGGCTCAGGTTTCACAGAACTCTTTCCTTGAACCTGCCCTTGTAGGAGCGGCTTCCCAGCCGCGACAGAGGATGGCGCTTCGCGCCAGCCAGATGATAGGAATCGGAAGCCCTTTTCCTTCTGCCCGCCGAAGGCGGCGGGCTCGGGACAAGGATGTCCCTCCTACAGCCCGAATCCTTTTGCCCTCGCCCGTCCTTCGGATACCCTCTCCCTCAGGGAAAGGGATGAGGTGAGGGTGTCGGCAAAATAGTCACGGCCAACAGCCTGGGCTGCCAGTCCGAGGAAGTCAACATTCCGTTCCAGCGCACCCTCAACTTGCCGCTTCATGTAGCGCAGACACCGCGTCAGTTCCCCAGGCTCAACCCGGCGGAATCCTTTCTCACCGGCCTCGTGATTCCCGACCACCAGCGACAGTCCGTCCGCGACAAACTGCGCTCTGGGATTACGGGACCGGAATTCATATATCACCCCTTTTGACTTGGCCTGCAGCGTTGCGGCCACATTTGCAAGGCCCTCCTTCACCTCGGCATCGGTCAAATCCCTCAACCGGCTCTGCCTGAGACGCACCAATGCCAGCATCAGATTGTGCAGCACATCGTACCAGTGCTCTTCAGGAACCCAGTCACCCACAAGTACAACAAGCTTAGTCAATGCCCGTTCGCGGCCCTGCTTCAGGAACCGGCAATCATCCGGGCACTCAATCGTCCGGTTCCGGCCCTTGCCGCAGCAGAGCGAGCAGATGCTCTGCCTCAGAGCCGGACATTCACGGGTGGCCTTGCCCCGGCCGCACAAAGAACATTTCTGGCCCATCACCAATGTTACTCCATTGAGATGAATCAGGCAAGCCGGACATTGTCCCCCAAGAATCGGAATAGAACCGCAAAGGCACGAAGAAAGAACCACAGATAGACACAGA
>JAUWNN010000294.1 GCA_030612625.1 Caldifarciminota bacterium | reverse complement strand
ACACCCTGGGTGACATGATTAACTTGATTCAGGACGGCGACGTGTGGATGGTAATCGGCCACAAGGATGAGGGAACCGCGCCCTACTACAACAGATATCATCTGATTTCGCAAGCAGGCTATGCCAGGACCGACTCGACTTATGCACTCGATGTCAAAGTAGTGCCCAATCCTTACATCATATTCAACGCCTGGGAGTCGAGCACTGATGACCGGGCGGTGAAATTCACCCACCTGCCGACCGAGTGCACGATCCGCCTCTTCACCCTGTCCGGGGACCTGGTTAAGGTTCTGAAGCACGTGCATGACGGTAACCCGGACGAAGGTGAGCAGCCGCAACAATGGGGTGGAACCGAAGACTGGGATTTCCTCAATGATAATGACCAGCTTGTCGCTTCGGGCGTCTACGTATATCACGTGGAATCTGACGTGGGCGAATGTGTCGGCAAGCTTGTCTTTATCCACTAAAGGAGGTGAAAGATGACTCGTAAGATGAATCAAATAATGCGAGTGCTGGTTATGACCCTCCTGGTGGTGTCGGTGGGGTTCGCCGCATTCTCCAAGGTGGGCACGACCGGTGCGTCATTCCTGAAAATCGGTGTAGGCCGGGCGACCGCGATGGGCGGGGCGTTTGTGGCACTGGCGGATGATGCTTCGGCTGCTTATTACAACCCGGCCGGACTCTCTCAAGTCAGCCGCCAGATTCAACTTAACCATGTAGACTGGATTGCGGACATCAACCACGACTACCTGTCAGTGGTCCTGCCGGTTACCAATTTCGGCACGGTGGCATTCTCGGTTACCGCGCTGACGATGGGAGACATGGAGCAGACCACGATTGACAACCCCAACACTCCGGTGCGCGAAGACGAAGGCACGGGTCGGATATTCACCGCATCTGATTTCGCATTCGGAGTGAGTTATGCTCGAATCATCACGGATAAGCTCTCATTCGGGCTGACCGCCAAAAGCATCCAGCAGAGCGTCAGTTTCGCCAGTATGTCGGCATCAGCGTTCGGAGCGGACGTGGGTCTTTTCTACAATACCGGGTTTCGGTCCCTGCGCATCGGCGCGGTGGTTACCAATTACGGGACCCGTCTTACCTACTCGGGCCTGGGGCTGGACTACAGCTTCTTCTGGGAAGACTCCGGACCGGGGCAACTGCAGGGAAGTTATAAGGCTGAAGGTATGCCTTTGCCGACTACGTTCCGTTTCGGCATCGCCTACGACCTGATTGACGCTTCCCCCAGTAAGCTGACCGCGGCGATTGACCTGACCCACCCGTCTGACATCAACGAAACGGTTAACTTCGGGCTTGAATACGGGCTCAGTGACGCCTTCTACCTGCGGGGCGGCTATACCCTGAATGCGGACCAGGAATACCAGGAAGACATCGGCTGGCTCACCGGCCTTTCGGCCGGCGTCGGGCTGAGCACCAAGCCGACCCAGAGTCTGAAGCTCGGGCTCGACTACTGCTTCCGTTACTTCAAGTATATCAAACCGACCCATCGTGTGCTTCTGACTGTGGGGTTCTAGCGACCAGCACAAAGCCAGTGTGTTACACGGCGGGGCACCTGAAAGGGTGCCCCGCCAACTCTAAAAGACCGGTCCGGATAAAAAGGTGCGAGTCTCTCAACTGACGGCGGTGGCGTTGCTTGCGGTCAGCATCAGTTGGGCTCGGAGCGACGGTGTGCCACCATACGGCTGCCGCGTTTATGACGTGAAATGGCTGGGTATCAACCGGTGGAGTTGTCCGTTCTACAATGACGGTCGCTACGGGATTGACGCCGGGACCGGCACAGCCAGCGGCACCTGGCCCCGGCCGTTGAACAACAGCTACATCTTTGGAGTCGGGCTCTGGTTCGGCAGCGTTGAGCCCCAGGCCGGAGACACTATGAAAGCGGACACGCTGGTGACGTTCAGCTACAATCCGCACTCCTATGGCACCGAAATGACGCCGACGGATGCAGCCCATGCGGACGAAGGTGCAGGTAATCCTCTTGACCGGATTTACACATTCCCGAACGACTGGCCTCCGCCGGCCGACCGGTTCGGGACCGACACCAGCCTGGTGCCACAGGAGAATTTCTCGCTCCAGGATATGTGGTGCGTGTACTCGGACGCGGCCCCGGAGAACCACATCGCACCGGGCCGGCCTCAGGGCATCGACGTGTACCAGTCGGTTTACGCGTGGAACTACCCTTTGAACCAGGACGCTTTCTTCGTGGTTTACCGCGTGCGGAACTCGGGCGCTGATACCCTGAGGCGGTGCTATGTCGGGACGGTCGCGGACCTGGACATCGGCAATCCGAGCGATGACATGGTCGGTTTCATTGACTCGACCGAAGTGCCGGGAGCCGGTCTGGTTCAGAGCTTCGGCTATATCGGTGACGTTGATAACGTCGAGGCACCGGGCCGTACCTGGGAAAGCGGTACGCCCGGGGCGGTCGGGTACCAGTTCCTGGAAGGCCCGAGGAACCGGAGCAGGCAGCGGCTTGGGCTGACCGCATTCAAGAAGTTCACCAGGGACATTGACCCGGTGAAGGACCCGACACAATACCTGACTATGGCCGGTTTTGACTACCGGACCGGGATTTTCTGCCCTTATGACTCTATTGACCTGTCACCCGGAGACAAACGGTTCATCCTGTGCTCAGGCCCGTTCGATATGGTGCCGGGACAGGTCGAGCGGTTGATTGTCGCCTGTGTTGTCGCTCCGTACGGCGGCGAAGGTCAGGCCTGGGAAGACCGGCCGATTGACTCGCTGGTCCATCTTGCCCGGGTTGCGAATGCGGCCCAGTTCATCTATGACCAGGGCTGGCTGCTTCCCGGACCACCGCTCGCACCCGGCATCACCCTTGTTCCGGGCGATAACCAGGTCAGGATAGTCTGGGACAACCTGTCCGAGACAACACCCGACGCCTACTGGGTGAAAGTGGCCGGCGATACCTCAAGTCAGGGCTACGACCCGAAGTACCTGCGATTTG
>JAUWNN010000250.1 GCA_030612625.1 Caldifarciminota bacterium | reverse complement strand
CGATAGTCGCGACTGGGCTCTGCGTTCTCGCAGGTGCCATCCGATGGCTCAAGTCGCCCCCACAGTCAGAAGGCAGGTTGCAGAAGGCCGGATGTGGAGTGCGGGAGCAGAGCTCCCGCTTTTCCTTCCCGAAGCGATGCTTCGGGTGACACAAAGCGGCAGCTTTGCTGCCGCAGTCCAAAGGCAAACCGGAGAAGGCAGAACCGCAGACAGAGGGCGTCATTGCGAGTGGCCGTAGGCCACGCGGCAATCTTCCTTGCGGCGAGCGGTTGGCGGCAAGCGGCAGGCGGTCAGCCGAATGCGGTCGGTGTTCGCTGGCCGGAAGTCGTCAATCGGTAATCGGCGTTGTCATGGGCAGGTGAAAATGCGGCTGGCGTTTCCGGGATTTCCAGGCATCCTCGGATAAGCTGGAGCAAGCCCATGCTGAGCTAAGCCGAAGGGCACCCGCGGTCCAAGTGACGAGCGGCCGGCGGTTGACGGAAATAGGGAAGTGTCCCGGTTTTTCGGTTTTTCCTGATACCGGCTAGAACCCGGCGCAGAGCGTGCCGAGCCGGACGTGGATACCGACGTAGGGCCGGAGCGAGAACTGACCGGCGTCACCGGCCGAGTAGCTAGACCAGTAACCGGCCACGCCCGCGCTGGCGGACAGACCCACGCCGTAGCGGTCGATGGCGGCTACGACTTCGGCGCACACGCCGTTGACGTAAGGCGGCGGGTCGTACCACACGGCCCAGTGAGCCTTGAACTGCGCATAGACTTCGGGTGTCTTGCCGAAGAGGCGACCGGCATAGTTGTGCGGCCGGTCGATGATGGTGAAGCCGGCGCGCAACGGCAGTATGCTCGCACCGTAGAGGAAAACCTCCGTCGCCGAAACCCCGAAGCGCAGCTTCCACCACTCGACGTCAATGCTCAGCATCGACACATCGGGCATGAGGACCAACTGGGCAGGGCTGTGTCGGTCCCCGCCGTAAAAGCAGACGCCAGCGCCGCCCGAGACGAACTCGGTACGGAAGAGCACGGTGGGCTCGATTTCCCACGGCGCCCAGGTGCGCTCGTGGGCCAAGGCAGAGGCTGCCAGCGTGAGGACGAGCGCGGGAAGGAAGAGCCGGATGACCTTCAAGTGTCAGTCTCCGGAGAGGTCAAAGGCGAACGTGCCGATACGCAGCTTGAGTTCGACATTTGGAGAAATGCCTTGGCGGGCGTACCAGATGCCGTGGCCGTGATGGCCGTTCAGGGTCCGTATGCCGAGGACGCCGGCAGAAAGGCTCAACCCGGTGCCGAGCATGTCGACCCCGACCACTATGTCGGCCCGGCCGGCAATTGGGACGCGGTCCCATTTGCTTTGGCCCTCATTCCACCAGTAAACGGTAAGCTCGGCCGCGACCTCGGGGACCAGTCCCTCAGCCCGCCAGACGTAGCCGACCGGACGCTCCCAGATAGTGTAGCCGACCCGGATGGGAAGGTAGCTGTACGCGGACCAGCCGGTAATCCGTTCGTAGGGGGTCGTGCTGAACCGGAAGCGATTCCATTCGACCTGTGCCCTGAGCACGGTCTCGCCGACCCACTCGGTCAAGGCGCTCTGGGGGTGTCCCCAGTCAGAGCGGCCGTGGACAATGCTGTTGCTGAAGCTGTAGCACTCGACGCGGAGGCGGACGCGGTTGCCGTCAGGCTGGTCGTAGTCGGTCGGGCGCCAGTCCTCCGCCGAGCAAACTGCAAGCAGCGCGCCCACTCCCAGGAGGACTAATCCGGGACACTTCCCAGTTTTCCTGACCTTCGGGTTGTCGCCGGAGTGGAGTTTGCTATCAGTCATTTGTGCTCCGCAATGGAAGATAGTGTTTGTCGGGCGGTTGTCAACGAATTCGGCTGACAGTTCACGGCTGACCGTTGATGGCTTGGTAGAGAGATTCTCACGGTCGCTGCGCTCCCTCAGAATGACATTGAGTGGCGCTGGTTCGGCGCCTGAGATACACCTGACCAGCCGGACCGCCAAGCTGCTGAACAGGCAGGGAACGGGGTGCTGGAGAGGATGAGTTGGAGGGCGGCTTGGGGAGCGACCTTGGGAGCGACCTGGAGAGCGGCTTGGAGGGCGACTCTGGGAACGGCTTGGGAGACGGCCCGGAAGGCGATTCGCCGGGCGACTCTCGCAGCGGCCCGGCAAGCGGCGCACAGGACGACTCTGAACACGACCGGGCAAGCGGCCCGGATAGCGGTTCAGCAAGCGGCGCGGATAGCGGTTCGGAGAGCGATTCGGACAGCGGCTCAGAGGGCGACCTGGAGAGCCACGGGCAGAGCGACTCTGGAAGCGGCGGTGGGGGCAACCTCCCAGACGACCCCTGGGTATTGGTCTGAACTCACTCTCATTTCGACTAAGTCCCGGAAATGCCGTAGATTCGGATGTTTTGCGACGGGCTGCCCGGATACGGCTTCAGGGTTGCAGGGGTTCTACCAATTTGTATAATTGGTAAAATGGAAATCCGGTCATGACGCGGGCCGAGAACTTCAGAGGATTGGGCAAAAAGCTCGGAGCACGGTTGCGTGAACTGCGCAAGACTGCCGGGCTCAGCCAGACTGAAGTGGCAAAGCGGATGGGCAGGAAAGGCAGGAGTTCGTTCAATATCGTGAGCCGGCTTGAGCTAGGCAGGATGCCGCGGCCTGGCCTGGGTTTGATTTCTGATTATCTGAAGGCGTGCAACGCCGGTTTTTCCGACATTGTGGACCTGTTGGGCATGGAAGCGGTCAAGGAGCAGGAGAAGTCACGCAAGCGCAGGAGGAAGCCTGAAACCATGGAGGAGAAGCTTGAAGCGGTCAGGCACAAGGCCCAGCGGCTCTATATCTCGAGTCTGGTTGAAGAGATGCTCCACAAGGTCCTGACCGACGAGGACGTGCCCCAGGGATTTGAGGAGCAGAAGAAGCTGGCAGCTTATGGTCGCAAGGTGTTTGCAGGCCTGGAGCGGATTCACCGGTCGCGCCGGCGATTGCGCAAGGAGTTGTTTGAGGACAAAGGAATCAGGCCCGAACATGCAGACCTGATTGAGCGGGTAGTCGAAGGGATTTTCCTTCAGATGCTCGAGGCCGGTGACTTTGAGCGGAAACCCAGGGTGGATGCTGAAGCCGTGGTCGCGGGCAAGGCCCACTTGGTAGCGGTCAGGCGGGCAGAAGACCGGATTCTGAAAAAGGAGGAGCAGAAGTTTGTGGCCTGGGGCCGGAAGCGGGCCGGAGTCATCTACAAAATCAGGCTTGAGTACATGGCCCTGCTGCAAAACCAGGGCATGACCGAACAGCAGGCCGGCCGGTACGGCACACTGGTGTCTGAATTGTGCGGGATTGCGTCTGAGTCCGGGCCTGGTTCGAAAGAGCGGGAGCGCAAGAAGCAGGAGATGATTGGCCGGGCAAAGGACAAAACAGGGGTGAAAAGGCTGATTGAATATGTCTATCAAAGGTGGGACGAACTTGAGCACGCCATCCCGGACCAGCCCAAAGGTCTTCCCCGCCGGAGCAGGCCGGAATGAGGCGGTTGGAACTCGACCCGGAAACGGTTTGTATTCTGGGGAAAATAGAACAGCAAGACCGAACGACGGCTGTTTACGGCATGAAACAAACCCAGGCCTGGGCTCTGGTCGCGCCTCTTGTCAGGTCAACTATAGACAAACACGGTGTCACTCTTGGCTGGCGCGGTCAGTACTTCTCCTGCGGCCGGGAACTGACCCGGCTGTTTCGGACCCTGGCCGGCGCAAGGCTGGTTGCGGAAACGAAGCTCGTCTTGCGCAAGTGGGTTGCACTCGGGTTGGACTCGGCACTGGTCCAGGCCGTTATCCGGGCCTGCTGCAAGGAGCTGCTCGGGCCGGTTGTGCAAGTTCTTCCTGCGAAGCCCAAGCCGGCCAGGGCTCGGCGCAAGAAAAGGAGTTATCAGGAGGCCCTGGAACAAGGCGAAGCTTCACTCGGGCGCAGCCGGACAATAGAACAGCAAGCTGTCCGACACCGCAGAGCGGCAATGTACAGCCGCGAAGTGAGCCGGATTGTGCGGAAGGTGCTTCTCGAACACGATGTCCCGCTCAAGCAGTTCATCAGATACAACGCATTTGCCTTTCGCCTGGACAAGCTCAAGCGCAACTATGGTGAAAAGACACTCGAACGAGCCGCATTCGACCTTGTTGACCTGTACGAAGCCAAAAGTCTGAACCGAGAAGTCCTGCTTCATCTGTGCCATGAAGTAGCAGACATCGAAATCGGCTAACCGGTTGACAGATTTTCGCTCCGGCTTATACTGACTCGTGGAGGTGCCATGAGAAAA
>JAUWNN010000301.1 GCA_030612625.1 Caldifarciminota bacterium | reverse complement strand
TAGGCAGGGTGAGGCGAATTCGTTCGGGAACATCGGGCTGTTTTTTAGGGCCAGGGGCGAGTTGGACACGGCGCTGAAGTTTCATTAGCAGCGCCTCAAAATAATGCGTGAGATTGGCAACAGGCAGGGTGAGGCGAATTCGCTCGGCAACATCGGGCTGATTTACAAAGCTTGGGGCGAGTTGGACAAGGCGCTGGAGTGTCTATTGCAGGTGCACGCAATCTTCTCAGACATTGGCGCAAGGCCGGAGGTTGCGAGGACACTCAGGAATCTGGCCAAGCTGGACAAGCAGATGGGCCATGAGCGGTTTGTGGCTGGGTGCGTGAAAGCCGGGATGGAGAAAGGCCGGGCCGAGGCTTTGGTCAGAAGTATCAAAGCGAAAGGATGAAGCCTGGAGGGTGAGACCAGAGTTGGGCTGGAAGAAATGCGTTGAGCTTGACGGGGTTTCGGTTTCTTCTATACTCTGAGCAAAGAGGTGTGAATGAAGTCCAGACAGAAGCCGAAGGCGAAGCCCAAACCAATCAGGCCGGCCGACAACTTCAAGGATGCGTACCGGGCCTTGGGCAAGACCCTTTTTGACCCGGCGCTTTTCAAGGCCTACTATGCCGAACGGACAGAGAGTCCGGTTGGGCGGCTGAGGGAACGGCTGTTGGTTGAGGAAGAACCTTGTCATATTCTGTACATGGGTCAGCGCAGGAGCGGGAAGACGACCGAACTGCTGCGCCTGAAAGATGAACTGAAGGACAACTATTTCGTGGTATTCCTGTCGGTTCTTGAGGACATGGAACCTTCGGACGTCAAGCCGGTCGACCTGCTTCTGTTTGCAGCCACGCGATTGTACCGCGAGGCGGCTGAAGCCGGGGTCAAGTTGGGCAAGGATATTGAGAAGGACCTGGCCGAATGGCTCCTGCAACTCGGCGGCAAGGTGTTCCGGACCACAATAAAGGAGAAGACCAAAGCGGGCGGCGCCGGAATCAAGCTCAAGCCGGTAATCCTGGAACTGGACGGCAGCTACAAGGTGAACCTTGGTCTACGTGAGGAAATCAGGACCCGCCTGGCACCAAGGGTGGCTGAGCTCGCGGCACAGATTGGCATCATCTGCGAGAAGGTCAAGCAGAAGACGGGCAAGGCATCGCTGGTTATCATTGACGACATGGAGAAGGCGATGGACCTGGAAGACCAGGAGGAGATGTTCTTCAAGCACGCGGCAACCATGTCCAGGCCCCCGTGCCGGATTGTCTACACGGTTGACAGGGCCCTGTGTTATCTTCCTACCTGGAAACAGGTCAAGGCCAGTTTCCCGAATCCGGTCGAGTTTCCCTCGGTCCGGACTACAACCCGGGACGGAAACGAATACAAACCCGGGCTTGACCTGCTGCGCAGGATTCTGCTCCGGAGGATGAGCAAGGACATGTTCGAGCCCGATGCTCTGGAGCGAGTCGTACGAATCTGCAACGGGGTGTTGAGCGACCTGCTGTCGGTATGCCGGAACTGCTGCCTTGACGCCCTGACCACCAAAGACGCGGACCGGATTACGTGGCAGATGGTGGACCGGAACCACCAGCGGCTGACTGATGATTTCATGCGGTTGATTCCAGGCAAACACTATCCCAGGCTCAAGAGCATCCACGCCACTCGCAAAGCTGAGCGGGGTACTGAACTGAGCGAGTTGCTCGCCATGCAGGCGGTCATCGAGTACGAGGATAAGGCCGGTTTGTACTATGACGTCCATCCCGCGGTCGTTCCTTTGCTCAAGTAGGGACCGGCCGGCCCGAGTCCGGTGAAACATACCCGGCCTGAACCCGACGTTGGCGACCAAACTGTGGTGCGGGAGACCGCGGTCCGTGCCCGCAGCCATCTGGACCCGCTGCTCGAATTACCGACCGCACAACTCAAGGCTTTCCTCGAAGTGGCCGATGCCGGGTATGCGATTTGCCGGTGCAACTCGCCGAGGATGCGGGCCGACATCCTGGGGAGCATTGCCCCGGGTTTGGCTGAGCAGGGCGTCGGAGTCTATCAACTGGACCTGGACCCCAAGGCATACAGCATCCCGGCCGAAATCCGCAAGACCATCGCGAGCAAGCGGTTCAAGGCGTTTGGCGCGAAGTTCGACAAAGTCGGGATTTCAGTCAGCGACATCGGGGATACGATTCGGCCCGAGGAACGGGAACTCGAGAAGCGACCGGCTGTAATTCAGGGTCTGAACCAGCAGCGGGAATGGGTGCGCAAACTCGGGCGCCCGGTTATCTTCTGGGTGGCCGACTGGCTGATGGACAACCTGCGGAGGATTGCGCCCGACTTCTGGGGCGGCCGCGGCATCGTGCTCGAATTCCACACCCCGAAGGAGACACGGGCTCAGGCCTTTCAGGAGCTTTCGACCGGTTGGTGGACTTTCAACAGCCTGGATGAGGCGAAACGGAAGATAAGGATTTACGAGGACTTGCTCAGGGGCACGAAGGACCCCAAGGCCAGGGCCGGTTTCCTGCTTAACCTGGGCGCTATTTGCCAACAGCTTTCCGACAACGACAAGGCGATGGAGTATCTTGAGGATGCGCTGAAGATTCTGCGGGAAGTCGGAGCTAGGCAGGAAGAGGCAAGCGTGCTCGGCAACATCGGGTTGATCTTTCAGGACAGGGGTGAATTGGACAAGGCGCTTTAGTAACATAAACAATCGATTAAGATTATACTGTAACTAGGAGACCGGCAGAATGAATAAAGAAAAATCGGCAAC
>JAUWNN010000043.1 GCA_030612625.1 Caldifarciminota bacterium | reverse complement strand
AGTCAAAGGTGAAATCCCGAGGCTCACCCTCGGAACTGTCTTTGAAACTGTTCAGCTTGAGGGTAGTTGAGGAGAACGGAATTCCCGGTGGAGCGGTGAAATGCGTAGATATCGGGAGGAACACCTGAGGCGAAGGCGGTTTTCTGGACTATTCCTGACACTGAGGTACGAAAGCTAGGGTAGCAAACGGGATTAGATACCCCGGTAGTCCTAGCTGTAAACGATGGGCACTAGACGTTTCTATTTTATATGGGAGTGTCGTAGTTAACGCGATAAGTGCCCCGCCTGGGGACTACAGTCGCAAGGCTGAAACTCAAAGGAATTGACGGGGGCCCGCACAAGCGGTGGAGCATGTGGTTTAATTCGACGCAACGCGAAAAACCTTACCTGGGCTTGAACTGTTAGTAGTAGTGAACCGAAAGGGGAACGAGCCTGCTTGCAGGAAGCTAACAGAGGTGCTGCATGGCTGTCGTCAGCTCGTGTCGTGAGATGTTGGGTTAAGTCCCGCAACGAGCGCAACCCCTGCTTTTAGTTGCCAGCGAATAATGTCGGGCACTCTAAGGGGACTGCCCCGGAAAACGGGGAGGAAGGTGGGGATGACGTCAAGTCAGCATGGCCTTTATGTCCAGGGCGACACACGTGCTACAATGGGCGGTACAGAGGGTTGCAAGACCGCGAGGTGGAGCTAATCCCTAAAACCGTTCTCAGTTCGGATCGCAGGCTGCAATTCGCCTGCGTGAAGCTGGAATCGCTAGTAATCGCGGATCAGCATTGCCGCGGTGAATACGTTCCTGGGCCTTGTACACACCGCCCGTCACATCACGAAAGTTGGTCCTACTCAAAGTCGCTGGGCTATCCTTCGGGGAGCAGGTGCCTAAAGTGTGGTCGATGATTGGGGTGAAGTCGTAACAAGGTAGCCGTACGGGAACGTGCGGCTGGATCACCTCCTTTCAAAGGAGTACAATGCGAATCGATTCTTGGTTCGCTCTGCTTTTTTTTAGTATAAAGCTGATTAGGGTGTTGATGAAGGGCTCAAATGGAGTTCTGAGTTTAAATGGGCCTATAGCTCAGCTGGTTAGAGCGCACGCCTGATAAGCGTGAGGTCAGTGGTTCAAATCCACTTAGGCCCACCAAAATATCAGGGGCTGTAGCTCAGCTGGGAGAGCGCCGGCTTTGCACGCCGGAGGTCGTCGGTTCGATCCCGATCAGCTCCATTTTATTTACCCAACTAATGTAAATATTCCTCATGGATTGAGGAATGTATATAAAATAGGTCTTTGACAATTGAAAGGAGTCTTTCTTATTTTAAGAAAGCGGCAAATTATTTATCTTGACTAAACTTTATGGTCAAGTTATTAAGAGCATACGGAGGATGCCTTGGTGCAGGTAGGTGATGAAGGACGTGGCTAGCTGCGATAAGCTTCGGGGAGTCGCTAAACAGACTTTGATCCGGAGATTTCCGAATGGGGAAACCCATCCCGATGAAGTCGGGATATCCTCATCTGAATACATAGGATGTGGAGACGAACCCAGGGAAGTGAACCATCTCAGTACCTGGAGGAAAAGAAAGCAACTGCAATTCCCTAAGTAGCGGCGAGCGAACGGGGAACAGCCTAAACCGCATACATGCCAAGCTCGTGAGTTTTGTGTATGTGGTGTCATGGGGCCTAACATGATCTTGTCACGACAGGGTCAAAGAGTTACAAAAAACAATTTTAGCTGAATATCCTGGGAAGGGTAACCATAGAAGGTGATAGTCCTGTAAGCGAAAAGATTGTTTCTCTTAGTTGGGTTCCCAAGTACCACGGGACACGAGAAATCTTGTGGGAATCAGGGAGGACCACCTCCCAAGGCTAAATACTACCAACTGACCGATAGTGCACTAGTACCGTGAGGGAAAGGTGAAAAGAACCCCTGGCGGGGAGTGAAATAGAACCTGAAACCGTATGCCTACAATCAGCGGGAGCAAGTCGAATCCTTTCCTTCGGGTTTGGCTTCGGCTGTGACCGCGTGCCTTTTGTATAATGAGCCGGCGAGTGAATGTACGCAGCAAGGCTAAGTCTCTTTGAGATGTAACCGTAGCGAAAGCGAGTCCTAATTGGGCGACTAGTTGCGTGGATTCGACCCGAAACCCGGTGATCTACCCATGGCCAGGTTGAACTCTCGGTAACACGAGAGGAAGGACCGAACCGGTGAGTCTTGCAATACTCTCGGATGAGCTGTGGGTCGGAGTGAAAGGCTAATCAACCCGGGTGATAGCGGGTTCTCCCCGAAATGCTTTTCGGAGCAGCCTCTGGCGTTCAGTTGCGGAGGTAGAGCACTGGACGGGCGCTTCCTCACAATGTGGGGGAAAACCCGACCAAACTCCGAATGCCGTAACTCTAGAGCCAGGGAGTGAGGCTACGAGCTATGAGGTCCGTGGCCGAGAGGGAAATAACCCAGACCATCAGCTAAGGCCCCTAAGTGTAGACTAAGTGGGAAAAGAGGTGAGACCACCCAGACAGCTGGGATGTTGGCTTAGAAGCAGCAATCATTTAAAGAGTGCGTAACAGCTCACCAGTCAAGTGGTCTTGCGCTGAAAATATATCGGGGCTCAAGTCTACCGCCGAAGCTATGGAATGAGACAGCCGTCAGCTTTCGGTTTCTGGCTTTTGTCAGTTACTGAGAGTTGACAATCCAGGTTGTCCTGTTGGTAGGGGAGCGTTCTGCTGTAGGTAGAAGGTGTGCCGCGAGGCATGCTCGACGACGCAGAAGTGATTATGCCGGCATGAGTAGCGATAAAACAGGTGAAAAACCTGTTCGCCGAAAGCCTAAGGTTTTCTGGGGAAGGTTAATCCGCCCAGCGTTAGTCGGGTCCTAAGCCGAGGCCGAAAGGCGTAGGCGATGGAAATCCGGTCAACATTCCGGAACCAGTCCGGTATCGTTATGAGCTATGGGGAGACGCAGGAAGAATGGCCCGGCCCCGTGTTGGTTGGGGTCTAAGCCTTTGGGATGGGGCGTAGGCAAATCCGCGCCCGGAATTCCCGGAGGCGAATGGGACCCTGTCGCAAGACAGGGGAACCGGGTCGGACTAACTGCCGAGAAAATCCTCTATGCCAGATGCCGGGGTGCCCGTACCGTAAACCGACACAGGTAGGCGAGGTGAGTATCCAAAGGCGCTCGGGGGATGGCTCGTTAAGGAACTCGGCAATCTAACCCCGTAACTTCGGGAGAAGGGGTCCCGCCGCAAGGCGGGCGCAGAGAAATGGCCCTGTCGACTGTTTAACAAAAACACAGGTCTCTGCTAAGCCGTAAGGCGACGTATAGGGACTGACACCTGCCCGGTGCCGGAAGGTTAAGGAAGGAGGTTAGCCCGTTTCGACGGGCGAAGCTTCCGACCGAAGCCCCGGTAAACGGCGGCCGTAACTCTAACGGTCCTAAGGTAGCGAAATTCCTTGTCGGGTAAGTTCCGACCTGCACGAATGGTGTAACGAATGGGGCGCTGTCTTGACGAGATGCCCGGCGAAATTGAAGTGGCGGTGAAGATGCCGCCTGCCCGCGATTGGACAAAAAGACCCCGTGAACCTTTACTGTAGCTTGCCATTGGATTCTGGCAGTGCATGTGTAGGATAGGTGGGAGGCTTTGAAGCCGGGACGCCAGTCCCGGTGGAGCCAACGGTGAAATACCACCCTTGTTCTGTTGGAGTTCTAACGTCATGCCCTGAATCGGGCTGGTGAACAGTGGCAGGTAGGCAGTTTGGCTGGGGCGGTCGCCTCCTAAATGGTAACGGAGGCGTTCAAAGGTCGGCTCAGCACGGACGGTCACCGTGCGTTGAGTGTAAGGGCATAAGCCGGCCTGACTGCGAGAGAGACATTTCGAGCAGAGACGAAAGTCGGACCTAGTGATCCTGTGGTTCCGCGTGGAAGGGCCATAGCTCAGCGGACAAAAGGTACTCCGGGGATAACAGGCTGATCGGGCCCGAGAGTTCACATCGACGGCCCGGTTTGGCACCTCGATGTCGGCTCACCGCATCCTGGGGCTGAATAAGGTCCCAAGGGTTGGTCTGTTCGCCCATTAAAGCGGTACGTGAGCTGGGTTCAGAACGTCGTGAGACAGTTCGGACTCTATCCATCGTGGGCGTAGGAGACTTGAGGGAAGCTGCCCTTAGTACGAGAGGACCAGGGTGGACGTACCTCTGATCCACCAGTTGTCATGCCAATGGCACAGCTGGGTAGTCAAGTACGGCAGGGATAACCGCTGAAGGCATCTAAGCGGGAAGCCCCTCCCAAGATTAGGTCTCCCGTGTGTTTCCGCTTCGGTGGAAATACCCTAAAGGCTCCTGGAAGACTACCAGGTGATAGGTCACAGGTGTAAGCGCCGCAATGCGTTCAGCCGAGTGATACTAATCAGCCGTGCGGCTTGAGGTTTCAGTTTGCTTCTTCTCCTTCTGGAATTTCCCGGCGGTGATACCGGAGGGGCCACACCTCTTCCCATTCCGAACAGAGTCGTTAAGCCCTCCAGGGCCGATGGTACTGTGCTGGTAACGGGATGGGAGAGTAGGTCGCTGCCGGGTTTTTGTTTGCCGAAGGGAAAGTTTTCCTTGACAGGCGGGTGTAGGGGGGGTAGAATCCATGTGGGCAGAGAGGCCGGATGTTTCCGTGACCTCCGTTATTATGGGTTACAATAGCGAACGGCCCCAAGCGGGCTGTAGCTGCATCTGGACTTTTTGTCTGGTTTAGAAGCCCTAAACCAAATAAACTATAAAAGAGAGGAGGTGACCTTACAATGAAAAATAAGGGCTTTACACTTATCGAATTGCTGGTGGTCATTCTGATCATCGGTATCCTGCTCGCATTGATCATCCCGAACTTCGTGCTGTTCCAGGAGCGCGCCCGTCGTAGCTCGGTTAAGAACAACATGCATGTTGTTCAGACTTCTCTCGAGGCGTTCGCGGTGGACCACTACGGTAACTATCCGATCGAGGACGTTAGCTGGGACGCTGATGACGATTGTGGTATGGTCCTCTGGTTCCCGGGCGGCGACCCGGTCGGTCTGGAAGGCGACCCGATTATCGGCAAGTTTCCAGTGAACCCGTACGATGGTCGTCGCTACAACCAGGATAAGGAAGACCTGGACTATACTGAAACATGGTTTGGCGAGCTCGAGCGTGGTGCGAATGCTGCAAAGCGCGGCGACGACGAAGAGCCGGACTGTCCTTACATCGACTTTGGTGATGAACTCGAGTATCAGGGCGCTATCGGGATAGCTACTTACTTCCCTGATTTCGCGGAGGAGGAGATCCCCCAGGAGTATGGGATCTTCGGATTCGGCCGTGACGTCACGTTCCCGATGTACGACCTCGACCCGTTGTGCGACGACCCGACTGACGATGAGTTCTGGATCTTCTTCGTGCTCCACAACTAGCAGGACTACCGAAGCAACTCGGGGTGGGGCTTTGCCCCACCCCTTTTTATTGCCTGAGCGGGGTTGCTTGACAGGGCAATTCCCACTTCTATAATCGCTTGGTTATGTCAGTTCTGGTAGAGCCGGTTATCCAGACCGTCAAGCTGAGCAAGGTATACCGTTCGGGATTCCGGATGAAGCGAGTCCGGGCGCTTGTTGACCTTGACCTTGAGATAGAGAAGGGGGAGACGTTCGGGTTTCTGGGGCCCAATGGTGCGGGCAAGACCACGCTGATAAAGATACTGATGGGTCTGGCAAGTCCGAGTTCAGGCCAAGCCCGGATTTTCGGCAGGCCGCCGCGCGACGCCCGGGTCAAATCCAGAATCGGGTTCTTGCCCGAATCGCCGTATTTCTATGAGTATCTGACCGCGATGGAGTTCCTGCGGCTGTCGGCCCAGTTGTCCGGGGTTCCAGGACAAGAGGCCGAAGCCCGGGTCAGGCGCCTTCTCAAGCTGGTGCGGATGGAGGATGCGGCCAATGTTCAGATGCGGGGATTCTCCAGAGGAATGCTGCAGCGGATTGGCGTTGCTCAAGCCCTGGTCAATGACCCGGAGCTGGTGATTCTCGACGAGCCGATGGGTGGACTTGACCCGATCGGACGCAAGGAGTTCCGTGACATCATTGCCAAGTTACGGAAACAGGGCAAGACGGTATTCTTTTCCACCCATATTCTCTCAGATGTAGAGATGATTTGCGACCGGGTGGGCATCGTAATCGCGGGCCGGCTGGTCAACACAGGCCGGCTGACCGAAATCCTGACCGAGAAGGCAGAGTCAATCGAGGTCACTGTTACAGGAGTGACCGGCAAGTTCAGAAAGGTGCTGGAACGGGTGGCCCAACAATCGATAAGGTCGGGAGATTCTCTGCTTCTGACGGTGCGGGGCGACGACGAAGTGGAGCGGGTGATGGCGATTGTCCGTGAAGCAAAGGCCAAGGTTTCCGCGATTGTGCCCAGGCGCAAAACCCTGGAGGACTACTTCATGGCACGGGTCCGCGAAGCCGGGAGGAACTGATGGGCTCACGTATCAGAGGAATAGCGCTTAACACGTTCCGGGAGGCGATTCGGGACAAGGTGCTTTTGACTCTGCTCGTTTTTGCGATTCTGGTGATGGGTAGTGCCAAGGTAATCCAGCCGCTGGCACTCGGAGAAGAGAGCAAGGTGATTAAGGACCTGGGGCTGGCATCGATTACGCTTTTCTGCGTTCTTATCGCGGTGCTGGTCGGAGGCCGGCTGGTTTATAAGGAAGTGGAGAAACGCACCATCTACATAATGCTCTCGAAGCCGGTCCGGCGATGGGAGTTCATTCTCGGGAAGTATTTCGGGCTGATGGCGGTTCTTCTGGTCAGCATGTTGATTATGACCGGAGGTTTCTACATCACTCTGTTTCTGACCGGGATCCCGGCCTCGGCGTATCTGCTCTGGTCGTTGCTGATGACCCTTTTTGAGCTGGCGATTCTCACCGCGGTGGCGATTCTGTTTTCCAGCTTTGTGACTCCAATTACCAGCGCGGTGTTCACATTTGCCGTTTACTTCGTGGGGCACTTGACCCGCGATTTGAGGCTTTTGGCTGCGATGAGCCCATCTCCGGTGGTGAAGGCAGTCAGCCAGTTTCTTTATTATGTTCTGCCTAATCTGAGCAACTTCAACATCCGGGGCGAGGTTGTTCACAATGTGCTTCTCCATCCCCAGGCCCTTGCTTTGTCTGCTTTATACGCCGTGGTCTACACAGCCACGTTGCTGCTTGTCTCGGTGGCCATCTTCAGCCGCAAGGATTTTTGAGTGGTTGAAGAAATCAGGCCTCGGGTTTCAGTTACCAGCGGGCCGGGCCGGCTTGCCAGTCTGCTGCCGGTGGTGCTTGTTATCTGGGGATTCGTCATAGTGTATCTGCTTCAGTTGACCATTGACAGCACGAGCAAAGGAAAGATGCGCGAAAAGGTGGTTTCTGAGCTTGCATACTTCCCGTCCGGCAAGTTCATGCGTGAGGCATCGGTTGAGTACCAGCAACTGGCCGCGGACATTGTCTGGCTTCGGGCGATTCAGTACTACGGGCACCACCTGATGACCGACCGGAAGTACGAGTGGCTCGGGCACGTGTTTGAGATTCTCACCACCCTGGACCCGCAATTTATCGGAGCCTACCATTTCGGCGCCATCACCCTGGCCTGGGATGCCCGCAAACCCCATGACGCGGTCAAGTTGCTGGTCGAAGGCATGAAGGCGAACCCGATGAGTTGGCAACTCCCCTTCTATGCCGGTTTTATCCACTATATGCTGCTGGAAGATTACGAGACGGCCGGGACTTACTTCGACATAGCGTCCAAACTGCCAGAGGTCTGGCTTGTGGCTTCCCGATGGGCAGCGGTTTCCATAGCCAAGGCCGGGGATTTCGCAACCGCACGGGAAATGTGGCTTGACATCTATCAAGGCACTGAGAACAGGGCGCTACGTGCGCTTGTCATTCGCCAGTTGCGGCATCTCAAACTTGAGGAGGCTCTGGGTATGCTTCAGCAGGCTGCAGACCGGTTCCAGGAGAATGAGGGGCGGCTGCCCAGCGGACTACTGGAACTGGTGCGGGCAGGATACATCCAGAAGGTGCCTGTGGAGCCGTATGGTGGCAGGTTCTTTCTGGACCGGGGAAAAGTCCGAAGTTCAACTCCGCCGAGTCGCCGGGGGTAAACCATTGATATTCCCTCGCCGTTTTTCTTGACAGGCCGGCTTGAATGACTTATAAAGTAATAAGGAGAAATAATGCGTTCTGAGAAAGGCTTTACTCTGGTAGAACTGTTGGTGGTGATAATGATAATAGGGGTTCTGATGGCGATGGTGGTTCCCAACTTCCGTCTGGTTCGCGAGCATACAAGAGTCGCGGCCATGAAGATGAATCTGCACACTGTTCAAACGGTCATCGAGACGTTCCATATGGAGCAGGGGTACTATGCGGACGACTTCTACGAAGACGAGTACGGTTCCTATTTCCCGGGCGGAGTGTATCCTGAGGAATTCGGCCGCTTTCCCACCAATCCGTGGACCGGTCGAGAAATGGACCCGGACGAGTTCAATCCTGAGGACTATGACAGCTTGCAGTGTGTGTTCAACACCGAGGGAGATGGGCCTAACGACTACTACGGCTACTATCCGGGCGAGATAATCTACGGGGTGTGGGACCCACCAGGAACCTGGGCCCCAACTCACTATGGATTGGTCGGGATAGAGTCACACGGTGTTTCTATTCGCGATTTCGACCCGGCTGACCCGGAAGAACCGATTATCTTTGTGCGCCATAATTGACATGGACGCCGGGTTTCCTTCCTTGACACCGGTTCGGCTGGAATCTATAATTCCTCATATGAAAAGGACTTCGGCCAAGGAGCGCGGCTGGAGCTTGGTTGAGCTTCTGGTTGTGATTTCTATTCTGGGGATAATTCTCGCCTTTTTTGTACCGCCGATTGTCGGTCGGATAACCACCCATGCTCGCCGCGTAGCTACAGGGCAAGCGCTTCGAATGTTGCGGGAAGCAATAATGGGCAATCCGGACGTCCAGGATATGGTGCTGACCGGGTTCAAGCACGATGTAGGCCGTCTTCCCCGGCATCTGATAGAGCTCGCGACCGATGACCCGTTTGAAGGCATATATGCCAAAGTGATGTATGTCGGGAAAGAAAAGCTCCCGGTCTGGGACCCCTATCTGAAGAAGGGCTGGAACGGTCCCTATGTCCGGGAGGACGGGAACATGAACTACCTGGACGACGCATGGCGTGTTCCGGTCCGTTTCCATGTCGAGGACAACGACACTCTAGGGCTTAAAAGCGCCGGTCCTGACGGTGTGTTCTATGGTCAGCCGGGTTCTGTGACCGACGACGATATCAGGGTTCTGTTCTAACCAGCCATGAGACTTCCAAGGATGTCAGCGCGCGGGGTGACCCTTCTGGAGTTGCTGGTCGTCATGATGATACTCAGTCTTATTCTTACTGCGGCGGTGAAGACCTGGGATGTGACTCTGGAGCGGGGGCGGTTCGAGTCGACCCGCAGGAAGCTTGACCAGTTGGCTACTGTTATTCTCGGGAACGAGGATTACGTTGTGGCCGGCCAGCGGGCCGACTTCGGGTACGTTGGGGACATGGGCATGCTGCCTCTTGTCCTGTCCGACTTGATAAAGCTTCCACCAGGGCAACTGCCTGGTGAGAGCAACTGGCAGGGGCCGTACATCCGCGCGACATTCGACGAAGCCCCAGAAGGCTACCGGACTGATGGCTGGGGCGACACTATTGTCTACAATCAGGACAGCCTGTTTGTCCGCAGCTATGGAGGGTATGGTCCGGGCCCCGGCCACCAGGGCAAGTGGATTACCCGCCGGTTCTATTCCACCCGGAATGAACTGCTCAGCAACCAGGTGACCGGCCAGATGCTGGACATCCACGGCGTTCCACCACCGCGTGATTCGATTATCGCCCATCCTTTGCGTTTTGGGACGATATTGGAGTACCCGATTGCCGGCAAGATTCAATCAGTACCAGCTTCTCTTGACCTCAACGGCCAGTTTGCTTTCAGCTATATTCCCCAGGGGACGCACTTGCTGGCGGTGTACTTTTTCCAGGACCTGCCGCCGCCGCCCAAAGCTGAAACTACATATAAGTACGTAATGATTTACCCGGGAGTCGGAGCCCGCAGTCTTCAGATACGGGTAAACGTGGACTGGAATGCCGGGCTTCAGTGAGGTTTGATATGGCAAACAAACGTGGTTTTACTTTAATGGAACTCCTGGTTGTCTTGCTGATAATCGGGATTCTGAGCACAGTGGCCATCAGGACGATTGATGCGACAAGAGACCGGGCTCTGTTCGACCAGACCGCCGGCGAAATGAAACAACTGGTTCACGCAGTTGTCGGCAATCCCGACTATGTGGCGGATGGGCGCCGGATTGATTTCGGATTCTTCGGCGATATGGGTCGGTTGCCGACCAACCTGCGGGAACTGGTTGAGTACAGCGGTCCGGGGAATTGGCGTGGTCCGTATGTCCGGCGGGGTTTTACCGGGGATAGTGTCGGTTATCTACAGGATGCCTGGGGCAATCCGTACAGTTATGACCAGAACACCGGAATCATCACGACGATCGGTAATGGCAAGTTTCCGATGACAGTCCAGGTGGCTGATACGTTGCCTCAATTGTACAACAACTCGATTGTCGGCCATGTTACCGATGCAGAGAATAATCCGCCCGGAGGTGGCACTCCAATCAGTATCACTCTGTATCTCAGCGGCGGAGATGTTTACCCCAATGTCGCAGCCCCTGGAGGTCATTATGAGTTCTCACCGGCCAATAGCATGCCGGTTCCGATTGGCATCCACCGGCTGGTTGCCCGATATGGTGTCACCACTGATACGATTTCCCGCTGGGTGACAGTGGCTCAGCGGACCAGGGGCGTGATTGACTTCCGGTTCAGCCGGCCGTTCCGCAGCTTGCTGAGGATGGTGGGTCTGCCACGCATCCCACCCGGTGTTCCTGACAGTTCCGGATTTGAGTTTGACCTGGTGAGCAACCATGTTGAGAGTTTCACGATAGATTCGATTGTTCTGGCGCATGTGTCCGATACCATTTACTTCCGCACGCTGTTTATTGACGGCGCGGAACATGTCCCCTATTATCCCCGGCCGGATGGCTCTCTGATCGGGCCGGGGGAAACGGCGCCGGTGAGCCCGGGAGTTGTGATAGCGCCGGAATTGACGCAGCGCGTGATTTTCGGCTTCTTCGGGTTCGCCACAACCCGGGTCGGGACTGCGCCGGTTAATGTACATGGCAAGACTTTTCGGTTTCGATTCAGTGACGGCTCCGAAATTACTGTCAATCCATGACGGTTAACATAAGGAGGAGTATTGGCGGCTAAAGCTTTTGGCGGCGGTGGCAGAGGAACTCTCTGCATTGACATAGGTTCCAATTCTGTCAAATTTGTCAAGATGGAAGGCGGGCGCGTCGCTGACTACGGGTTGAAGGAGATCGGTGAAGCGTTTGACGTGCCGTCGATTCTGCGCGAGCTGATCAAGGATTACAAACCCCGGGAGGTCTACAGTTTCGTTTCCGGTCCGTCGGTAAGCCTGCGGCAAGCACCATTCCCGAAGATGAATCGCCGGGAGTTGCGAGACGCGATTCTCTTGCGGCTTGAGAAGTACTCTCCGTTTTCACTCGACGAGGCGATTCTGGATTTCAAGACACTCGGGCCACAGCGGGAGGCCGGCGCTATCAAGGACAATGTCATGGTGGTGGCGGCCCGCAAGGACGTGGTGTCAGACCATATCTCGACATTGAAAAAGGCCGGGCTTGAACCCACGGCCATCAGCGTCATCCCCTTCGCCCTTCAGGCGGTAGGCAAGAAATTCGGGCGCATTCAGCCGGATGAGACGCTCTGCCTGCTCGACATCGGAGCCGAGTTTACCGACATTGTATTCATGAAGGGCGAAAGGCTTGACCTAGCCCGGACAATTACCACGGCCGGCAATGCGATTACCGAAGCGATGACTGTTGCCATTACGACCGAGGAAGGACAGTTGGCTCTGGATGCGTACGATGCCGAGAATCTGAAACGCGAGCATGGCATTCCGCCGGAAGACAGTGAGGGGAAACTGCCGTCGGGCATACTGGTGAAGCGGCTGGCTACCCTCCAGCGGCCGGCTTTGGAGCGTTTCGTTGCAGAGATTAACCGGTCGATAGATTACTATCGGAGGGAGTTCGGCGAGTCGAAGATTGACCGATTGCTGGTCTGCGGCGGCACTGCGGCGATGCGCGGGCTCAAGGAGTACATCCAGACGAATCTGGGCATTCCGGCTGAGATGTTCGACCCGTTCAAGAGTTTCAACCTGTACCGAGAGGGTACAAAGCCCGAGGAGGAGATAGGCTACCGACTTGTGACTGCGTTGGGGTTGGCGTACGACCACACTGCGGTGGATCTGCTGCCGGCGGAAATGAGAGTCGGGAAATTCCAGACCAGCGATGCGCGATTGGTGACGGTTATCGGGGTAATCTGGATTGCCTTGCTGGTGGTCATTTACATAGTTCTGGCCGGCTGGTCGCAGGCTTCGGCCCACCAGGTCAGCCGGCTCAAAAGAGACCTGAAGGCGACGGAAGAGATCAACCGTGAGTATTTCGAGTTGGAGAAAGAGGTCAATGAGGCCAAAGCCAAGCAACGCAGCCTGAGGGACGTTGTCGGCGAAGAGCTCCCGACAGTTCCGCTGATGGCCCAGTTGACCCGGATTGTACCGTCCAACATCCAGCTCAATACTCTATCCTTGAGTGGTCAGCGAAATGCCAAGATGACGGGCGTTGTGTCGGGTGAGCCCTTTCTGCTCGATGTTAACCTTTCCCAGTTCATGATTGACCTTGAACTCCACCCAAGTCTTGCAAACGTCCGGCTCATTTCCAAGAGTCGAACCATCCTTCAGGGAGAGACGGTTCTGGAGTTCGAAATTCAGTGTGTTACGGAGTAAATCATGGGACTAGTTGAGCGACGGATTCTACTGGTCGGGCTGGTCATTTGCATAGTACTTGGTCTTTTCGCCTGGTTTGTGCTGTACCAGCCGCGGCTGCAGTCTCGGCAGCGAAGCGCTGCTGAAGCGGCGAAGTTGAGTAAGGAACTTGAGGAGACTCGTGAGCGTGTCAAGGGCATCGGACGGCTTCGGCGCCAACTCGGCGAGTTTGAGGAGGCCAATGTCGCATTTGCGGCCCGGGTCATCCCGCGCTCGGAAATGCTGACGATGCTGCGGCGTCTGGCGACCCTGGCGCAGGGGAAGAAGGTCCGGTTCCTTGAGATTATCCCACCGGGGTTGGACACGCTGCTGCAGAAGGAGAGTTCGACCGTGCCGCTGCGCGGTGTTCCATTCTACATCACAGTCCAAGGACGCTACATCGATATCGGGCGATACGTGGAAAGCCTTGACCGCTTTCCGTATTTTGTCAGAGTTCCGGATTTCGAGGTTGCCGCACGGGAAGACATTCGTCCCGAAGTGGAAGTCAAGCTCCTGGTCAACCTGTATGCCTCGAGTCTGGCTGCCGGAGGACAGCTCTAGGAAATGACGAATGACGAAGTCCGAATGACGAATCGCGGGTAACAGACAATGAGAAGAATCGTCCTGATAATAATCCTGGTTGTGGTCGTGGGATTTGCCGGTTACATGCTGCTGCGGCCGCGCGGTTCTTCTCAGCCGAAAGAGACGTCGTCGGCTGACACTACCGGGTCAAAACAGTCGCGGCGAAGCCGAAAAGGCAAGACTGCCGGCCAGATCAAGCCCAAGACCAGGGAGGAGATAAAAGCCGAGCGGAAGCGCAGGCGCAAAGAGGAGCGTCAGCGCAAACGGGAGTTGAGACGCCGGGAGCGGGAGAAGCGGCGCCGTCTGAGGCAGGCCCGCAGAGGGAGGGGCCGGCGGTCGAAACGGCGAGGCAGCAAAGGTCGATACTATGTGGTGAAAGCGATTGTGTCGCTGGGCGATGAGAGCTATGCGCTGGTTGACGGGAGACGCGTCACGGTCGGTGATGTGGTTATGGGCCGGCGGATTGTGGCCATAAGGCCTGACCGGCTTGAAATCGAGGCTTCCGGCAGACGGAGTACGGTTCGGGTCGGCGAAAGTCTGCTGCCTACGTACTACAGTTCAAAGCGTAGACGACGAGGTTAGGTTGAGACAGCAGGTAATGATTTCGTATTTGACGAAGAAAGGAGCATCTTGAGACAGCGAGTTCTGGTGATTCTGGGGATGGCCGTCGCGCTGCTGGCACTCTATACGCTCGTTTTTGGGGTGCGCCCCGGCGGTTTGCAGGCTGCGGTGGCAACTGAAGCCGTCGGGTCAGCAAGGGCCGCCGGTGGTGGCAGCGAGGATGCTGCTGGAGGCGAGTCGGTGTCGACGGCTGTCGAAGAGGCCGGTGGTGCTGAGAAGAAGAAAAGCTTCTGGGACGTCGCGACGGGAAAACAACTTGAGACCTGGGACAGCGACCCGTTTGTGCGCGACTGGGTCATGGTCGAGGCGCTTGCAGAGCTGGACCTGAAGGCGATTACTATCGGCGGCGAGAAGTCCTATGTGCTGATAAACGACCAGATACTGGAGGAAGGAGACCTGATTATCGGCAAAAGGATTGTTCTCATCGAGAACGACAAGATCATACTGGAACAGGGTGGAAGAACTTTCACCCTGATGCTTGGGGAGTAGTTTTATGAAGAAATCGATATCAGTAGTTGTCCTTGCCCTGGCTTTTGGGCTGATAACGTTTGCTGCTGCTGACGAGCAGATTGCCGTTACTGACATTGCGGTGGACAAGTTGCTGGACGGAGTCCGGGTGACCATTGCGTGCGGCCAGACTCCCAATGTCAGTTCATTCGTCTCGGAGCAGCCGCCAGCCGTGGTTCTGGATTTCATGAACGCGGTGGTTGAGTTTGACCGGAAGCGGATTGAGTCGGATTTCTACCCGGTTTCGGCCGTCACAATTCAGCCGAGCGAAGCTGCTGCCGGAGTCCGGAGTGCGAGCAGGCTGCGCGACATGGTGGAACACAGCGTGACCCGCGAGAACGGCCTGGTCGTGGTCAACCTGGGCATGAGTCCGATTCCGGTCGGCCCGATGCCCAGGTATGAAGACCCGTTTGCTGGAAAGCGATTGACGCTCTACGTGAAAGATGCTGACATCGGCGACGTCCTGCGGATGCTGGCAAGTCAGTTTGACCTGAATGTTCTTATCACTCAGGACGTCAAGTCTGTTGTAACGGTCCGGCTGAACGACGTTCCCTTGCGAGCAGGGCTGGGGGCGTTGCTGAAGGCGGGTTTGTGCAACATGGTTGAGGACAAGGACGAGGGCATTATCCTTATCAAGCCTTTCGGGGAAAAGAAGGTGTACGGTGAGATAGAGGCACGGGTGTTCATGCTGGACTATATCGAGGCTGATGACGCTGTTAAGGCCGTTGGTAATATCTTGTCAACGTGGGGTAACGCTGAGGTCAGCTACCGCCGCGTCAGCGACGGCAGCGGTTCCAAGCGGAGTGGCGTCATGATTGTGACTGATATTCCCGAGGCTTTGGACCGGGTGGCGGACCTGGTGGCCGAGCTTGACCGGCCGGTCCCTCAGATTTCCATCGAGGCGAAGTTCATCGAAATTACCCGTTCGTCTGAAGACCGCTTCGGGATCGACTGGACTATCAAAGCCAGCGCCAGCAGCGGCGGGTTCGACCCTGACAAGGATTTCGGCATTCCGATCGTCTTCAACGAGATGGTTCTGGGCAAGATTTCCCTCGACCAGATGAACGCTTCCCTTGAACTGCTGACGACAAGGGGGAATTCACGGATTCTGGCCAATCCGCGGACGATTACCCTGGATAACCAGACTTCGAAAGTGACCATGGGGGTAGAGGTGCCGCTCAGGGAAGTCCGTAAGGATGCTGAAACCGGCGAAATAAC
>JAUWNN010000077.1 GCA_030612625.1 Caldifarciminota bacterium | reverse complement strand
CTTCATCCAAAGCAGGTGATGAGGGGAGTTGTGGCCGGGGTGCGGGACTATGGCAACCGGATGGGAATCCCGACTGCGAACGGCGCGGTCTATTTCGATGAAGGTTTCCTGGGCAACCCACTGGTCTTCTGCGGTACCCTGGGGCTGATTCCCAGGAAGATGGTCAGGAAGCGGGTGCGCAAGGGGCAGGCTGTCGTGCTGCTGGGCGGCAGGACCGGCCGGGACGGGATTCACGGGGTCACGTTTGCTTCGCTTGAGCTCGACCAGAAGTCTCAGGAGTTCTCTTCGGGTGCGGTCCAGATCGGCAACCCGATTGAGGAGAAGAGGCTGACCGACCTGGTTCTGGCTGCGCGCGACCAGGGGTTCATCAGTGCGATTACCGATTGCGGAGGAGGCGGGTTGTCGAGCGCGGTGGGCGAGCTTGCGTCCGGTTCAGGATGCGAGGTGTGGCTGGAAAAGGTGCCTTTGAAATACGCCGGTCTGTCCCCGGCCGAAATCTGGATTTCCGAAGCCCAGGAGCGGATGGTGGTGTTCACTGAACAGTCCAGGGTTGAGAAGCTGCTTGAGCTTGCGCAGAGCAATGATGTTGAGGCGACCGTTATCGGTAAGCTGACCGGCACCCGCAGGCTGGTTCTGAAGTACCGGGGTCATCAGGTCGGAGACATTGACATGAAGTTCCTGCACCATGGGTGGAAAGGCACGAAAAGGGTGGCCCGCTGGGAAAAACCCGAGGCTGCGGACCCGTTTGTCCGGCCCAGGCAGGAACTCACCACGGTTCTGACCAAGCTCTTGCAGGCGCCCAATATCGCCAGCAAGGAGTGGGTGGTCAGGCAGTATGACCATGAGGTGCAGGGGGCAAGTACAGTCAAGCCGTTCTGCGGGCCGGGCAACTGCGGCCCGACCGATGCGTGCGTTATTACTCCGGTCCCGGGGTCTCGCCGCTCCTGTGTGGTGGCGTGCGGTTTGCGGCCGCGGTATGGCCTTCTTGACCCTTACTGGATGGCGGCATCAGCGATTGATGAAGCGCTGCGCAACTGCGTAGCAGTAGGCGGAGATATCAGACGCACCGCTATTCTGGACAATTTCTGCTGGGGTAGCCCGGAAAGACCGGACCAGCTTGCCGGACTTGTCCGGGCCGCGCAGGCGTGTTATGACATTGCCAAGGGTTACCGGGTGCCGTTCATTTCGGGCAAGGATTCGCTGTATAATGAATTCCGGACCGGAACAGGCGAGTCTCTACCGATACCGCCTACTCTGCTTGTCTCGGCAGTGAGCGTGATTCCGGACGGCCGGCTGACCACGACCGCGGATTTCAAGACGTCCGGGTCTTTAGTGTATCTTATCGGCGAGACTCTTGAGGAGTTGGGCGGCAGCGAATTCTTCCGCATTCACCAGGGACTCGGACGAGAAGTTCCAAAGGTTGACGCCTCGGCCGGCCGCCGAATCATGAAAGCGGTCGGGACCGCGATAAGACAGGGGCTGGTGCGGGCCTGTCACGATGTTTCTGAAGGCGGACTCGGGATCGCTCTGGCTGAGATGGCGTTTGCCGGGGGTATCGGGGCACGGGTGTGGCTCAAGAAAGTGTCCGGGGCGCACAGGTTCCAGCGCGATGATTTTCTCCTGTTCAGCGAATCAAATACCCGGTTCATATGCGAAGTGAACCCGGCCCGGCGTCAGGCATTTGAGGCGCTGTTCCGGAATGTCCGCAGGGCTGTCATCGGCCGAACGACCCGAGACCCTGAACTGGTGATTTCCGGCTTGAAGGGAGAAGAGATTGTCCGGCTGGATCTGGCCAAGGCCGAACTGGCCTGGCGCAATGCCCTGACAAGGCGTCTCTAGACCGGGCCGGGCCTGATTTCTTCCAGGCCGGTCCGGAGCATCAGGTCCACAAGTTCGGAGAAGCTGAGCCGGTTCCGGTGCTGGAGGAACCGGACGAGCATCGGAAGGTTTACCCCGCAGATTGACTGGATTTCGGGATGGGCCCGTTTGATTCTGGCGCTGGCGTGAGAACAGCTTGAGCCGTACAGGTCAACGAATATCAGAATGTCCTTGTCTGAGTGCTCTTTGACCAGCCGGTCGAGGCCTGAGTCCAGGCCGGTGGCGAGGAAATCCTCGATTGAGGCAACAACCAGCCCTTGCGAAGAACCGACAATTGATTCGGCTGCCTTTTGCAGGGCTTGTGGCAGGTCGCCGCTGCCGACAATAATACCGAGGATGGGCCGGCGGCCGGCGTCATTCCTGGTCATCGATGATGAAAGGGTCGATTCTGGGGGATTTGCTCATCACCCGCATCAGTTCGTCGTTGAACATCTTGGCCGGGTTGTAGCCAAAGATTTTGAGGATGTAGTTTTTGGCGACGACTCCGAGTACCAGGGCGAGATTCTTGCCGGGTACTACCGGAATGGTGACGCAGGGGATTTTTACCCCGAGGACTTCGGAGAGCCGTTCCTCCAATCCGACCCGTTCGTAGTCCATTCCCTTTTTCCAGTAGACGAGCCGCACTTCCACTTCGATGCGCTTCTGGACCCGGATTGCCCTGACGCCATACAGGCTGTAGACATCAACGATCCCGACCCCGCGGATTTCTATGTGGTGGGCAAGGGGCGGCGACTTGGCAGCCGAATATCCCATCAGGATGCCGGTGCCCCGGCGCAGCACCTTGACAAGGTCATCAGCCACAAGGCGGTGACCACGGTCAACAAGGTCGAGCGCGCATTCACTCTTGCCGATGCCGGACTCTCCGGTTATCAGCAGTCCGACGCCGAATACGTCCACCAGGTCGCCGTGGATGTGGTCCTCGGGTGCCAGCCGGTAGTCGAGATAGGCGCTGAGGCGATGGATGAAAGGAGTGGTATCCATTAGAGTGCGTAGAACCGGTATTGAGCAAAGGTCTGCCTGCTCGAGCCATACCGGTGGCAGGTCTAATCCTTTAGCCACAATGAGGCAGGTCGGGTCAAGTTCGAACACGCGCTTGACCGCGGCGGAAGCGGTCTTCTTCTCAAGGGTTGCGAGATAGGTCAACTCGGTGCTGCCGACAATCTGGATGCGTTCTTTCAGGAATACGCCGGTATACCCGGACAAAGCCATTCCGGGCCGGTTGATGTCCGAGGTGGTGATGAAACGGCTGTCAAGACCGGCTGTGCCGGCAACCGATTGCAGATTCCATTCTTCTTCCTTTTCAGCCAGGAGGGTGCGGACGGTTATTTCCTTTGAAGCGGATGGCATCTATTCGCCACGCGGCGGGGAAAGCCGCCTGCGGTCTCGAAGTTTGTCTTCGTGGCGCTGGAGTTGGGTCAGCATCTTGTCCACGAGGTCGCTGACCGCAGCATACATGTCGGTAGCTTCTCCCTTCGCGGTAATAGCGAAGTGGCCGTAGTGAATTCTGCCTTCGGCGATGTCGTTCACGTGGTCTTTGGAGAAGATGATTTCCCCTTCAATGTTGTGGTCGTTGAGCTTCTCAAGCTTCTTTACTTTTTCCCTGACGTGTCTTTTCAGATGGGGGGTGATTTCGAAATGCCGGCCGGTTAGGGTCAACTTCATGAACTCCTCCAATATGTTACATTTATGATAAGCCGGATGGCGCTCAAGTCAAGCCTGCGGCGGGGCAGCCGTGGCAGTCTTCCGGCTGGATTGAACTATCGAGACACGAAGAAGACAGAATACAGAAGACAGACGGAAAGGTGTGACCGGAAAGCGCCATTCTAAATCTCACGCCTGCCTTCAAAAGCACGCGAGATGGTCTCCCGGTCTGCCAGTTCCAGGTCCGAGCCAACCGGCAGGCCCCGGGCGATGCGGGTGATGAGTACGTCGGGCCGGTGGGGCTGACGAGCAAGATAGACCGCAGTGGCTTCACCTTCGGTTGTGGGATTGGTGGCGATGATTACTTCACGGACATCTCCGGAGCCGATGCGGGTCAGTAGTTCCTTGATGTGCAGGTCTTCAGGCCCGATGTTGTCAATGGGTGACAGGACCCCGCCGAGCACATGGTAAGTGCCCCGGTATTTGCCGGACTGTTCCAGGGTGAGGACATCGCCTGGTTCTTCCACCACACAGATGAGCGAATGGTCGCGGCCCAGGTTGGAGCAGACTTCACACAGCTCGCCTTCAGCAAGGCTGAAGCATCTGGAGCAGGGGTGAAGCTGGTCATGGGCTTCGGTGATTGCCTGTACCAACCGGTGGGCAAGGTCATTTCTGTTTCGCAAGAGATGGAGGGCGATGCGTTGAGCGGTCTTGGGGCCGATGCCGGGAAGGGCGACAAGTGCGTCAATCAGTTGGGTCAGGCTTTTCTTCATCGTTCAGACCGGAAGGCCGCCGAACATATCGGGAAGCGGAATTCCTCCAAAGAGCTTGCGCAGTTCCTCCTGGGCCTGTTCCCGGGCACGGGCCCGTGCCTGGTTCACTGCGGCGCGAATCAGGTCCTCGAGCAGTTCGACATCGTCTTTGTTGACCGCCTCCGGGTCGATACTGAGCTTCGTGATGTCGCCGTACCCGTTGCAGGAGACTTTGACCATTCCTCCGCCGGCAGTTGCCTCAATCTCCAGGCTGTTGAGTTTGTCTTGGAGTCCTTGCTGAAGCTCGGTGAACTGGGAGAGGACTTTGCTGGGGTCGAGTTTCATTAGCGTTCCTCCTCTACTTCTCCCAGGATTCCGGTGATGCGCTCAGCTTGGGGGTCCTTGCCAGCGGCTTTCCTGCTCAGATGTAATTGAATGGTGGTTGGCCGACCGGTGACCTCGGAAAGCAGTTCTTCCAGCAGGTTTTGTTCGGCCTTGAGCTTTTCCAGAACGGGTTGGTGTTCGCGGGTCAGGGATACAGTAACGGTGTCTTTTTCGTAGGACTCCGGGTGAGCCAGGTCAAGGGATTTGGTGAGCACGGGTTTTCGGGCACTGGTTTTGAGGCGAAGTTCCTGCCAGACAGAGTCAAGAGATGGTTGCTTCGACCGGGTCGTTGGCCGGACCGGCGGCGGGTCGGCCGGAGCAGGACCGGGTGCAGTCTGCGGCTCGGGGCAGACCAGGGTGGTCAGTTCCAGTGCCAGGTACTCGAGGACGACCCGGGGCATACGTGTGTATTTTGCCTGTTCTTCGGCCCGGAGCAGGATTTCCAGGGCTTTGATGAGTCCGGCCCGGCTGAATTGCTTTGCCTGTTCTTCCAGTCTGGTTATTTCCGCGGGCAGGAGGCCCAGGTTTTCGGCCGGGCCGCCGGCCTGGATAAGAAGGATATTGCGGAAATGCTCAACAAGGCCGGTGTAGAATTCGAACAGGTCATGCCCTTTTTCAAAGATATTGTTGACAAAGCGCAACAGACCGGCGGTATCGCCTTGGAGCAGAAGGTCAACATAGCTGAAGAAGACTTCGCCGGGCACCAGACCGAGCAGTTCTTCGACGTCGGGCAGTTCGATTTGCTCAGGTCGATAGGTGGCAAGCTGTTCGAGAATGCTTTCCCCGTCGCGGATTGAACCGTCGGCCCGACGGCCAATGGCAAGAAGCGCCTCGTCTGAGACGGCTATGCTTTCCTGCTTGGCCAGCCAGCGCAGCCGGCCGACAATCTCATCGGGTGTTGCCTTGCGGAAGTCGAAGCGCTGGCACCGGGAGATGATGGTTGGCAGCACTTTGTTGGCAGAAGTTGTGGCAAAGATGAACTTGGCGTGGGGCGGTGGCTCTTCGAGGGTCTTGAGCAGGGCGTTGAACGCGGGTTCGGTAAGCATGTGCACTTCGTCAATGATGTAGACTTTGTACCGGAGGCTGCTGGGTGCGTACTTTATATTCTCGCGCAGTTCGCGGACTTGGTCAATGCCGCGGTTGGACGCGCCGTCGATTTCCAGAACGTCCATGCTGCGTGATTGGGATATCTCGACGCAAGCGCTGCATTTGTTGCAGGGGGTGACGGTGGGTTTGTCGGTGTTCAGGCAGTCCAGGCATTTGGAGAGTATCCGGGCGGTCGTTGTTTTGCCAACACCCCGCGGGCCGGCAAACAGATAGGCGTTGGCGAACCGGTTGTGCTCAATGGCTTTCTTCAGGGTTCTCTTGACATGTTCCTGGACCAGGAGTTCGTCAAAAGTCTGAGGTCGGTACTTGAGTGTCAGGACTTTGCGGTCGGTCATTGCTCCGAGTATAACAGATTTCCGGTCGTGCAGCACCTTTGCCTTGACAGAGAGAGGACCGGAGGGGCGACAGCTCCAGCCAGGTTGCCTCGCGACTGGCTGTTGGTCCGCGTACCGTTGCTACCTTCCGGTTCTGGCGGGGTTGGCGGTAACAGCCATCGCAAGACCCGGCCTTCAATGCTCCCTGCCACCTCAGGTCTGATTCGCCCTGAGCAAGACTCATGGTACCTTTTCGACCCCGCATAGGCGGGTTTCGGGTTACAGGGGACCGCCGACCCCCCGTCTAGCACGACCGGAACTATTAGAATCAGCGCGTCAGTTTTGCCGGTTCGACGAAGATGCTTGAGGTCTCAATGTCTTGGTCGAACACGCCGGCGGCGCTCAGGCGTGCGGCCAGGGCGGAAACGGACGGCTTGTTGATTTCCACCAGCCGCTGCAACTCAGGGATGCGACAGCCACCGCAGACTTCTTTACAGTAAGGAAAGTACTTGCCCAGTATCAGTTTTGCCCGTTCCGGTCTGGTTTCAGACAAAGCGATCGCGACATCAGTGCTGATTTTGAGCCGGGCAAGGAGTGCCTTGCCGGACTTGAGGAACTCCGGGGTGAAGCCGACTGCGGCACCGGGGAAGGGCGCCGACACGTACTTGGCCAGGACGCCGGCATGGAGAATGCGGAATTCGACTGTGTCGAATGTGCAGATGAGCGGTTCGAGGAGCCATGCGGCGTCGATTTCTCCCTGCCGGAGTTTCCCGGCGATGTCGGAGAATGGGATTTCCACGGTGGTGACGTCCTCCGGTTTGAGGTTGATATTGGCGAGGAACGGCTGGATGTAGTCACGCAACTGGGGCGGGTACCCGAGTTTCTTTTTCTTGATGTCGGCCAGGTCCTTGATACGGGACTCGGCAGGCACCACTATTGCATCAACCGGTAAAGACTGGCGGAAATCTTCTGATATGAAGACTCTGAGGGTCTCCTGGTTGTCCAGTATTCGCTTGAACACGGTGCTCCACGGGAAGACCCCGACGTCAGCATTACCGGCGAACAGGTCTGCCAACGCCTGGTCCGGGTCAGAATAGAATATCAGTTCGGGCAGGATGCGGTTCTTGACAAACAGGGATTCCTCGACGCCAATCAGAAACGGGAGACAACTGGCTGAGCTGTCGCAGGCAAAGCGGACGACCTTGGGACGGTTTTCCTGAATCTGAGGATACAGGATAACAGCAACCAGTGCCAGGGCCAGGACTATGATGATGATATTCAGCAACTTGGTCATGATATGGATTCCTTCAAGTTACTCGCTGAGTTCCTTGTATTTCAAGTAGGCCTGTTCGGCCTTTTTCTTCTGGTTTGTTTCACGATAGCAATGCACCAGGTTCTGGTAGGCTTCGGCGTTCTGCGGGTTGATGACGATAACCATCTTAAGGGTGGCTATCGCCTGGTCGAATTTCTCCTTTGCTGCATCCTTCTGCTTCGCCTCAACAAGGGAGAGGCCGATGCCGGTCTGGCTGACACCCAGGAGCAGGTAGATATTTTCCAGAGCCTGGGGCGACCTGAGGCTTAAGAACATGTCAGCAGCGTCCTCGGCAGTCGCTTCGGTGAACTGGTCTTTGTCCCGGAGCTTCGGGAAATAGAGCCAGGCATAGCCACCGGCCAGGTGGCCCTTGGTGGCAAGAATGCTGTCAATTGAAGCCAGGGTGGAGCCGTCAAGAGAGAGACAGCTGGTCCTGGCCGCATCCGGGGTTATGAGTTCAAGCAGCGTGTTCTGCCAATCGTCGGGTAATTCGGTAAATGGTACGACCGCGCCGTCAATCACCCGCTGGAACGTGGTCTGGGCCAGGCTGTCTTGCTGACTCTGATACTGGACAATGCCGAGATTGAACATCGCGGTGAAGTCGTAAGGGTCGTATTCGAGAGCCTTGTTGAAAAGTGATTCAGCCCGGGCCTTGAACTGGGTAGAGTTGTCGCCTTCTGTTTCAGACGATGCACGGAGCATAGCCGAACCGGCGCGGGAAGACGAAACGTTCAGGTTATTAGCCGCGTAGAACAACTGGGAAGCGAACTGGGCAATCTCACTGAGTTGTTTTGCCGCGTCAAGGTCTTGTTCGATATAGCGTTTCAGTTCTTCCTGGTTTCCGGCGCGGCTCTTTTCGACAAGGTTCACGGTCACTTCGTCAAGCCGGTCCGGGTCGGCAATCCTGAGTATGTCGCCCAGTGTCTTGCGTGCATTCTCGAAACGGGTTTCATAGATGCTGATGCCCTGATTGTAGTAGTGACCGCAGGAATCCCAGCGGGCCTGCTTCATTTCGTCCGGCCAGAGGCTGTCCGGTTTCTGGAGATAGTAAAGGCCGATGAGGCTGAAACCGTCAGGGCTCTCGGCATCAAGTCTGAGCAGTTCCTGGGCGGTTGCCAGCATTTCATCGTATTGCCCCAGAGCGCTGTAAGAGTTGGCGAGCAGAGAATAGGTTCCGGGTTTCTCCGGGTTGATTTCCAGAGCGACAAGGGCATAGGTCAGGCTGGAATCGTAGCTGCCCCGGTTATAGGCTTTGCGGGCGGTATTGATAAGCGCGGTCCATGCCCAGTACTGTTTCTGCTCGTCCTGGCGAATCTGCCCGACCGAGGACGAATCGGCTGCCAGCGCCTTCTGGAAGTGGTCCGCAGCTTCGGCGAAGCTGCGCAGTTGCGCCTCGCTGAGTCCAAGCCAGATGTGAATCTGAGCGAGTGTCGGATTATCAACCTGTTCGCCATACTGCTCCAGGGCTTTCTCAAACTGTTCCTTGGCGCGCTCGATACGGCCGCCGGAGTAGTGTATCCGGGCGCCGCGCAGCAGTGCATCGAGCGGAATGGTCTGAGCCGTCGCCGTGGCCGGCATTCCGGCGGTGATAGCGGCGACAGCCAGGACCAACGGGCGTAAACAACACATTTATCCTCCTTGAGGGCTTGTCATGTTCTGGGAATCATAGTCATTTTGCTATGGCTGTCAATATCGCGACGAATCCTGCCCTGAGCGGAGTCGAAGGGACCCGAAATGGCTGAACCGCAGATTACGCAGATTGCACAGATAGGGTCCGGAAAGGAATCTGCGTTCATCGGTATTCATCTGCGGTTACTGCTGTTTCGTGTATTTCGTGCTTTCGTGGCCAATCCTATATCGGTTTTCAGGACAGAGCGGGCAGGTTGACATCAGGACGGCAGTCATTATAGTTGGGCCTTGATGGGCCAGAATGATTCAATAGTCACTGTCTACATCGAAGATGAGATGCGTCGGTCCTTTCTGGACTACGCAATGTCGGTTATTGTCGCCCGGGCGATTCCGGATGTTCGGGATGGCCTGAAACCGGTCCAGCGCCGCATCCTTTACACAATGCACGAAATGGGGCTTTTACCTAACCGGCCTTTTCGTAAGTCGGCAGCCGTGGTAGGTGATGTGCTGGGCAAATATCATCCGCACGGTGACAGCGCGGTCTATGATGCAATGGTCAGAATGGCCCAGAGCTTTTCATTGCGCTATCCGCTCGTGAAAGGGCAGGGCAACTTCGGGTCAATTGACGGTGACGCGGCCGCAGCCTATCGGTACACCGAGGCACGGCTCGGACTTCTGGCCAATGAACTGCTGACCGACCTGGAGAAGGAGACTGTTGACTTCAAGCCCAATTTCGATGAGCGGCTCAAGGAACCCAAAGTTCTGCCGGCCGCATTCCCGAATCTGCTGGCCAACGGCGCTACCGGCATCGCAGTGGGCATGGCGACCAACATCCCGCCCCACAACCTTGGTGAGCTGATTGACGGACTGGTGATGCTTATTGACACCCCGAAGACTGAGCTCAAGGCGCTGATGAAGCACATCCATGGGCCGGACTTCCCGACCGGGGCGACGATTGTCGGGACGGATGGAATCAAGCAGGCGTATGAGACCGGCCGGGGCAAGATTGCAATGCGGGGCCAGGTCCTTTTTGAGGAAGTGAAGGCCGGTCGGGACCGGCTGGTTGTCACTGAGATTCCCTACCAGGTCAACAAGACTTCGCTGATTGAGCGGATTGCCCAACTGGTGCGGGAGAAGAAGATTCAGGGGATTGCTGACATGCGCGACGAGTCTGACCGGGACGGCATGCGGATAGTCCTTGACCTGAAGCGGGATACGAACAAAGAGCTGATTCTCAACCAGCTCTACAAGCACACCGACCTCCAGAGCACTTATGGGGTAATCCTGCTGGTCCTGGTTGACGGCGGGCCCAAGGTGCTGAATCTCAAAGAATTGCTCGAGCATTTCCTCAAGTTCCGGCTTGAGACCCTCACAAGAAGAGCCAGGTTTGACATGGCCAAGGCCGAAGACCGGGCCCATATTCTGGAAGGGCTTAAGAAAGCGCTCGGGAACATCGATGCCGTGATTGAGCTGATAAAGCGCGCCAAGGACACCGAGACCGCTCGCACAGGGTTGATGGAGAGATTCAAGCTCAGCCAGCGTCAGGCCGATGCGATACTGGAGATGAAGCTTGCCCGTTTGACCAATCTGGAGCGCAAGAAGATTACCGACGAGTACCAGGCGCTGATTCAGAAAATTGCCCGGCTCAAGAGCCTGTTGGGTTCGAAGCGGATGATGATGGCTGAGATAAGGGCCGAGCTCATCGGACTGAAGAAGAAATACGGGGACGAGCGGCGCACCAGGATTGTACGCGGCAAGGTGGAGAACCTTTCGGTTGAAGACCTTATCAAGGAAGAAGACATGGCGGTCACTGTGACCCACCGCGGGTACATCAAACGGATGCCGGTGAGCGTGTACCGCAGGCAGGGAAGGGGCGGCACAGGCCGGTCCGGAATGAATGTCCGGGATGAGGATTTTGTCGAGGGACTTTTCAGCGCTTCGACCCACGATTACATGATGTTCTTCACCGACCGGGGACGCTGCTACTGGCGTAAGGTCTACGAGATTCCCGAGGGTTCCCACTCGGCCCGGGGCCGGTCGATTGCCAATCTGGTTGAGATGGACAAAGACGAAGTAACCAGGTCGTATCTTGCGGTGCGGGAGTTCAGCGAGGACCGATTCGTGTTCTTTGTCACCCGCCAGGGCCGGGTCAAGCGGACATCGCTTGCCGCGTTTTCCAATCCCAGGCGCAAGGGGATTATCGCGATGAATGTTGGGCCGAAAGATGAACTGGTGTGCACAATGCTCACTTCGGGCAAGGACGACATAGTCCTGGTGACCCGCGACGGCATGGGAATCCGGTTCGGCGAAAAGGATGTCCGAGACATGGGAAGGACCGCGGCCGGAGTAAAGGGAATCAGGCTGCGCAAGGGCGACTGTGTGATAGACGGAGTAGTGTGCCAGTCCGACCGGTCACTACTGATTGCTTCCGAGAACGGCTTGGGCAAGCGGACCGAATTCGACAAGTTTCCGGTTCGCCACCGGGGCGGGATTGGTGTTATTGCGGCCAAAGTAGTGGGGAGGTCGGGAAAAGTCGCAGCCGCAATGTCGGTGGGCGACGGGTCTGAAGTCATAATCACCACAAAGCAGGGGGCGGTTATCCGCATCAAGATGGCTGGGGTCAAGAAGCTGGGTCGGGCCACTACCGGGGTCAAGCTGATGGACGTCAAGAAAGGCGATGTGGTGGTTGATGTGGCCCGGGTTGAAGGCTAGCAGAGAACCGCTTCACGCGTCGTGGTCCTGGTCCCAAGAACCGAAATAGAGCCACGAAGACACGAAACGGCTGAACCGCAGATTACGCAGATTGCACAGATAGAGTCCGGAAAGGAATCTGCGTTCATCGGTATTCA
>JAUWNN010000192.1 GCA_030612625.1 Caldifarciminota bacterium | reverse complement strand
CGAACCTGCTACTGAAGATCGCGTATGCTGTGTGGCGAGACCGGAGCAATTACAATGAAGACCGTCACTTGGCTCAAATCATGCGCCACCGTATGAGGCTAACATCAAGCTCTGTTTGACATAGTGAGTCTTTGTGTTGAGGTCTGCGGTTTCGCCTCTTGCACTTTGACTCTTGCCTTCATCTGAGTTGATCGGTGTTTATCTGTAGTGTTTCTCTCTTGGCGGCCTTGGCGCTCTTGGCGGTTCATTTCTCGCCCTTCGTGTCCTTTGTGTCTTTGTGTTTAATCTTCATCCTGACTCGTCCAACGACTGGCCTTGACAGTCCAGACCAGCCGGCTATCCTCACGCTCAGTGATAAAAGTCTGTGTTCTGTTTGCGGCCGGCACTAACTGCGACCAGGAAACCATCCATGCCTTTGAACTGGCTGGCGCAGTCGTTGACAGAGTTCATATCAACCAGTTGAAGAACCACCAGAAATTCCTGCACAGCTATCACATCCTTGTCATCCCAGGCGGCTTCTCATACGGCGACTACATAGCCTCGGGCAAAATCCTGGCCAATGAGCTCATCCGCTATCTGAAAGATGACCTGATTTCCTTCCACGCCAAACACAGACCAATTCTCGGGATTTGCAACGGTTTCCAGGTCCTGGCCAAAGCCGGTCTCCTGCCCGCGTTCGACCACCTGTTTGAACCCCAGACCGTAACCCTGGACACCAATGACTCAGGCCGGTTTGAGGACCGGTGGGTGCACCTCAAACCTGAGACTTGCTCCTGCATCTTCACCCGGAACATCGAAGACGACTGCTATCTGCCCGTAGCCCATGCCGAGGGGAAGTTCATTCCCAAAGACCAGGACACGCTCAACAGACTCAACAACGAGAACCAGGTGGTTTTCCGCTATGTTACTGCTGCGGCTGACCCGGCTGCCTATCCTGCCAATCCGACCGGCTCGGTCCAGGGCATTGCGGGCATCTGTGACCGGTCCGGCCTTATTCTGGGCATGATGCCCCATCCCGAGCGATTTGTCAGAAGAGAACAGCACCCGCACTGGCATCGGAAACGGTTGACAAAGCCTGTCGGTATCCTCATATTTGAGAATGCGGTCAACTATGCCAAAGAAAACCTTTAGCCGGAACCAGAATCGGATAACCGAACATCCGATTCTGGAATTCGAGCGAAAGAAACGCATCCGGTTCTTCTTCCAAGGCAGACCGTTGTACGGGTATGAAGGCGAAACCATTGCGGCCGCGCTCGTGGCCAATGGCATCAGGGTTTTCCGCCACACTGAAAAGCTCAACCGGCCGCGCGGTTTCTTCTGCGCGGTCGGCAAATGCTCCTCTTGCCTGATGCAAGTGGATGGTCAGCCGAACACAATGGTCTGCATCGAACCTTTGAGACCCGGAGTCCGGGTTGAGCCCCAGCAAGGCAGAGGAAAGCTGCCGTGAGAGAAACCGGAATCGCCGTTGTCGGTGGCGGGCCGGCCGGACTTTGTGCAGCCATTACCGCCTCACGCCTTGGTGCCCAAGTCTGTCTGATTGATGACAACGACAGACTCGGGGGCCAGCTCATCAAACAGACCCACAAATTCTTTGGTGATAAGAGTCACTATTGCGGAACCAGAGGCATTGACATCGCTTCCATTCTGTTCCAGGAGCTCGAATCAACGTCAACCAGAGTCATCCCAGGCACATCAGTTGTCGGTCTGTATCCCGGCCATGTTCTCGGGCTTGCAGACCGCAGCAGATTCTCCAAGCTCGCATGTAAGAGTCTTATCGTGGCTACTGGTGCGGCTGAGAACAACCTTCTGTTTCCGGGCAATGACCTGCCCGGGGTGTACGGTGCCGGTGCGGTCCAGACCCTGATGAATGTCCACGGCGTCCGGCCGGGCAGGCGTGTCCTGATGGTCGGGTCCGGCAACATCGGGCTTATCGTCTCTTACCAGCTCGTCCAGGCCGAAATCCAGGTTGCGGCAGTAGTTGAGGCTCTGCCGAACATAAGCGGCTACCATGTCCATGCGGCCAAGCTTGCCCGGCTCGGAGTACCGATTCTGACAAGCCATACCATCAAGACCGCACTCGGTCATGAATCTGTGACCGGTGCGGTCATCTGCAAAGTGGACAAGAACTTCGGTCCGGTTCCTAGAACTGAGCGCCAACTCAAACTGGACACCATCTGCCTTGCGGTCGGGCTTACGCCCTTGGCCGAGATACTCTGGCAGGCCGGGTGCCAGATGGCCTATGTCCCTGAACTGGGCGGCCACGTGGCCTGGCACGATGAAAAGATGCAGACAAACCAGAAAGGCATCTATGTGGCCGGCGACGTTTCCGGTATCGAAGAAGCGTCCACAGCAATGCTTGAAGGCCGGGTTGCCGGTGCACATGCTTTTGAGCAACTTCGCGGCTCGAATACCCAATCCCGCCGGATTATCGAACAGGCCCGGACCGAACTTCGCGCCATCCGCCAGGGCCCTTTCAGCCGGCGTGTTGTCTGCGGCAAGAACAAGCTCGTTGAGATGGCAGGCAAATGACAAGATTCCAGACTCGTCATTCGTCATTCGTCATTCGCAATTCTCCCTGGCTCATCCTGCTCCTGGCAATATGCATATTCGTCTGGCATTCCTCCTCATCCGCATTTCTCCAGGATGACTCCTACATAACCTACCGGTACTCACGTAATATCATCCGGGGCCTGGGCCCGGTCTTTAATCCGGGTGAGCGGGTTGAAGGTTACACCAATTTCCTGTGGATGATGCTGCTTGCAAGCCTGGGTATTATCGGCATTCCGTTCGCTACTATCATCCCGCTTTCTCAAATCATCGGGGTGCTGTGCGGTATCGGTGTAATGGTGCTCTTCTTTCTCATTGTCCGCCGCCATACCAGGGGCCCGCCGGTCCTCGCCTCAATCGTGGTATTCCTGCTTGCAGCCAACGGCTCCTTTGCCTACTGGTTTGTCTCGGGTATGGAAACCGGGCTGTTTACCCTGCTCCTTGCCGCTGCGTTCTTCATCTATCTCAAAGAAGCAATGCCCGTCGGATGGGCATCGGAATCCGGAACAAAGGAATCCCGAGTGCCTCCCCGGGCTCAGAACACAGCCAGGAACCTTTTCCTCTGCTCATCCCTGCTCGGCCTTTCCGCGCTGACCAGACCCGAAGGTGCACTGTTCATGGGAATCATCGTGCTCCACTTTGTAATCCAGGCTGTTGCGAAGGGTGACACCCCACACAGCGCAAGGGTGTCGCCCTATTCCCTGAACCTGAAGCACCTTGGACTTCTGGTTCTGCCGTTCGTCGTACTCGTCGCCCCGCTCTACATCTGGCGCTTGAGCTTTTACGGCTATCTCTTTCCCAATACCTTTTACGCCAAGACCGGGTTCTCACTCTCCTATCTCAGGTCCGGGTTTGAATACCTGGCGAACTTCTACAAGGCTTACGGGTTCTGGGGTCTTGCTTTCATCGCTCCGCTGGCCCTGGCAATCCTCAGACGCCGGCTCAAACTGTCCTCTCCCCTGTTCTTTGCTGTGCTCGTTCTTGTAATCCACACGCTGTACGTAGTCTCAGTCGGCGGCGATGTCCTGCGGATTTACCGCTTCTTTGTCCCGGTCCTCATCCTGTTCTACTTCCTGCTCAGTGAAGGAATCTGGCTCCTTCCGGTCCCGAAGCCGGTTCAGACCGGCCTGCTTGTCGCGCTCATCCCCCTGACATTCTGGGGCCCGTTCGCCCAACCCAGGTCGGTTCGGGCCGACATCAACCGCAACCTGTACCTGGAGCACGGGCTCGTGGACAAGATGAGTGCGACCGGCCGCTGGCTCAATCACCAACTCGGAGAAGACGACTGGTTCGCCTGCACGACAATCGGCGCAGTCTCCTATTTCTCGGACCGCAACATGGTTGACATGCTCGGCCTTACCGACCAGGTTATCGCCCACAGCCCGGAAGACATCCTGGAATCAAAGTGGCACTGGAAAGAACGCAACTACAACACCCGCCATGTGCTCGAACGCAACCCGAAATACATCTACTTCTCAACCGGAATCAAACCCAGTGCTGAAGCCGAAAGAGCGCTGTTCCTAAGACCCAGATTCCGACTCGGTTACTTCGCCTGTCCGATATCCATTCAGCGAGGAGACGGCATCTCCTCTGAAATAGTCTACAAAGCCAAACCCGGGGCCGACACCCTACCCATAGACCCGGCCGCAAGCCCGTCCGGTTTTGTCAACCTCTACCTGGACGCAATCAACTCCCTGCGCGTCGGCCCGGATACTGCAATCGCCTGTTTCCAGCAGTGCATCGACAGCTCCCCACCCGATTTCGGATACCCGTACGAATGGCTCGGCAAACTCTATCTTCAGCAGAAAAGGCCGGACCTGGCAGCGAGCTGTTTTGAGGAAGCGGTAGCCAGAAACGACTGGTGTATCTCCAGCCACACCAGCCTGGCCAGCATCTATGCCCAGAAAAAGGATTACAGCACCGCGATTCAGCACATGCGGAAAGTGGTTGCCTATGCCCCGGATTACTATGACGGCTACGTCAACCTGACCGCCGTCGCAACCCTGCTCAGGAATTTCGTTGAGGCTGAGGACGTCCTGACCAGAGCACTGGAGAAATTCCCGGGAATCCCTGACCTCAAACTCAGACTTGCATATGTCAAAACCCAGGCCGGGAAGCTCGGAGAAGCAGAAGCGATTCTGGGTGAGTTCTTGCGCGACCGGCCCGGACACCGGACCGCTCTCAGCCTGCTTGAACAAATCCGGGCCTTCCGGCAGAAACAGCCGCAGCCCAGACCCTAGAATTTCACGTACAGAACTACAATAACGCTTGCCATCCAGAGCAGGACGCCGACTATCAGTGGCAAGTCCGTTACCAGCACCCTTTCCGGCGCTCCGCCCAGGTCCCGGCGGTAGACCAGGTAAAGGTAGCGGTAGATGCCGTAGAGTACGAATGGAAAAGTCAGAATCAGATTGTGGGTTCCGAATTTGGCAACGGTCTCAGGCGCAATCGTGTAGATGCAGTAAGCGACTACTGTAGCCGAAGTGGCGACCGCAATCATCTGGTCAAGAAGAGTCGAAGTGTACTTGCCCAGCACGCTCCGGTGCGAAATCCCACCGCCTTCAAGAAAGACCAGTTCGTGCCTCCGCTTGGCCAGAGCCAGGAAAAGGGCCAGCAGGATGGTGCAGACAAAAAGCCAGTGCGAAATGGCCACGTGGACCACGAACGTGCCGGCCACCGCGCGGAAAGCAAAACCTATCGCCACAATCATCACATCCAGCACAACGACTCGCTTCAAGCGCAAAGAATACGCGACCTGCATCACGAAATACACGGCCCCGACTACTGCAAATCGCCAGTCCAAGAACCAGCCGGCAACCAGACCCCCGGCAACCGCAACTGCCGCTGCACTGATGGCCGGTCCTGGCTTGAGCCGGCCTGAAGCAATCGGCCGGTTCCGCTTCCTGGGATGGCGCCGGTCATTCTCCCGGTCCATCAGGTCATTGATGATATAGACCGCGCCCGACAAAAGGCAGAATACGGCGAAAGCCCCAACTGACCTGAGAACGCTTCCCATGTCAAGCAGGTTCTTGGAAAAGACCAGTGCGGCAAACACCAGCAGGTTCTTTATCCACTGCTTGGGCCGCATGCTCTGGACAATTGCTCTGACCATTATGCCAACACTTCTACAGCAAAAGCCCAAACATGTCAACTTGGGCCGGACAACCCTTGCTGCAGTACCTCAGACACTTGTCCGCGGCCTGACAAAAGTAACCCCGCTAATATCCTTGATTTCGATGGTCAAGGTGAAGGTCCCTCCCGAAAACCGACATAGGATTGGCCACGAAAGCACGAAAGCCACGAAACAGAAGTAACCGCAGATGAATACCGATGAAC
>JAUWNN010000214.1 GCA_030612625.1 Caldifarciminota bacterium | reverse complement strand
GTTCATCGTTCTCTTTCGTGCCTTTCGTGATTTCGTGGCTAATCCTGGTTTGGTTGCGGCCCTTCGGGGGCCGCGCGAGGTCCATCTGTGTTTATCTGTAGTTCATTCATCTCTCTTGGCGGTCTTGGCGGTTGTCTCTTAGCTCCTTGACAGGCCGCTCAATAGGTCTAGCATCAAAGCCAGCCAACCATAAGGGAGACAACAGATGTCGCATCTGGAACGTGTTCAGGAAGAGTTGAAGCGCCGCCATGAGCAGGCGCTCAAAGGCGGTGGTGACAAACGGATTGAGAAGCAGCATGCTGCCGGCAAGCTGACCGCACGCGAGCGGCTGGCCCTGCTTCTGGACAAGGACAGCTTCACAGAGCTTGACCGGCTCCGGGTGCACAACTGCACTGAATTCGGAATGGACAAGAAGAAAATCCCCGGGGACGCGGTCGTAACCGGCCACGGCAGAATCAATGGCCGGCCGGTCGCGGTGTTCTCACAGGACTTCACCGTTTTCGGCGGGACTCTGTCCCGGGTGTTCGCTGAGAAAGTCTGCAAGGTGATGGACCTGGCGATGCATGTCGGAATGCCGGTAATCGGGCTGAACGACTCGGGCGGCGCCCGGATTCAGGAGGGTGTTGACAGCCTGGGCGGGTACGCGGACATCTTCCTGCGGAACACGCTCGCATCCGGCGTCATCCCTCAGATTTCCTGCATCCTCGGGCCGTGTGCCGGCGGCGCGGTCTATTCGCCGGCCCTGACCGATTTCATTCTTATGTCAGAAGGAACCAGCTACATGTTCATTACCGGGCCTGAAGTGATTCATGCGGTGACCCGCGAGGAAGTGACCAAGGAGAAACTGGGCGGGGCGGACACCCACAATGCGGTGTCAGGCGTTGCCCATTTCAAGGGTATTGACGACAAAGACGTGCTTGAGGAATGCCGCAAGCTTATGACCTATCTTCCCCAGAACAACCGCGAAACTCCACCGCACACCATACCGCGTGACGACCCGGACCGGGACTCAGATGGAATCAGTGAAGTAATCCCTGAAGACAACCGCAAGCCTTATGACATGTCGGTCATCATCCGCAAGACTATGGACCGCGGCAGTTTCTTCGAGGTCCAGAAGTTCTGGGCGAAGAACATCATTACCGGTTTTGCCCGGATGAACGGCCAGGTTGTCGGCATCATAGCGAACCAGCCCCAGCACCTGGCCGGTTGTCTTGACATCAACGCGTCAGTCAAAGCCGGCCGTTTCGTCCGGTTCCTGGATGCTTTCAACATCCCGATAATTACTTTCGTGGACGTGCCTGGTTTCCTGCCTGGCACAGCCCAGGAGTACGGCGGCATCATCAAACACGGTGCCAAGCTGCTCTATGCCTTTTGCGAGGCAACCGTGCCCAAAGTGACAATTATTACCCGCCGGGCCTACGGCGGTGCCTATGATGTGATGTCTTCCAAGCACGTGCGCGGTGACTTCAACTTCGCGTATCCGACCGCTGAGATTGCGGTAATGGGTTCTGAAGGCGCGGTAAAAATCCTGTTCCGCCGCCAGATAGCAGATTCGGATGACCCGGATGAAACCCGGCGCGCATTGGTTGAGGATTACGAGTACAAGTTCAGCAACCCGTTCAAAGCTGCTGAGCTGGGCTATATTGACGAAGTGATTCGATTTGAGGACACGCGGCGCAAGGTAGTCCGGTCGCTCGAAGTGCTCAAAACCAAGAAGCGCACCAATCCCTGGAAAAAGCACGGCAACATCCCGCTGTAACCGTGGCTGAAGACAAACGTCCGCTCAAGCAGTTCATCACCAAATGGGAACAGGAGACTCTGGCCCCGGCATTGGAGCAGATGGCTGAACGCCAGGATAACTTCGAGACCGTTTCCCGAATTCCTCTCAAGCGGGTCTACACCCCGGCACCGGACCAGGACTACCAGGAACAGCAGGGCATGCCCGGTCTGTTTCCGTTCACGCGTGGTGTTCAGCCGACAATGTACCGGTCCAGGTTCTGGACCATGCGCCAGTATGCCGGATTCGGCTCGGCCGAAGATACCAACAAGCGTTACCATTATCTGCTTGAACAAGGCCAGACCGGCCTGTCGGTCGCTTTCGACCTGCCTACCCAGATGGGCTACGACTCCGACCACCCGATGGCCCGGGGCGAAGTAGGCAAAGTCGGCGTGGCGATTTCGTCTCTGGCCGATATGGAAACCCTGTTCCACGGAATCCCGCTCGACAAGGTATCAACATCCATGACAATCAACGCGACCGCCGCGACCCTGCTGGCAATGTACTGCGTCCTGGCTGAAAAGCAGGGGGTCGAACTCAAACAACTCAGGGGCACGATTCAGAACGACATCCTGAAGGAATACGTGGCACGAGGCACTTACATCTTTCCGCCCCGGCCTTCGTTGCGTCTGGTGACCGACATCATCGCCTGGTGCGCTGAAAAAACCCCGCGATGGAACCCGGTCAGCGTGTCCGGGTATCACATGCGCGAAGCCGGTGCGACCGCGGTTCAAGAAGCAGCTTTCACCCTGGCTAACGGGCTGGAATACTGCAAGGCGGCAATCAGCGCGGGTCTTGATATCAACAAGTTCGCGCCAAGGGTTTCCTTCTTCTTTGCGGCCCACTCCCATATCCTCGAAGAAGTGGCGAAGTTCCGGGCTGTCCGCCGTCTCTGGGCCAGGCTGCTGCGCGAGCGCTGGAACGCTTCGGACAAATCCTGCCGCTTGCGCTTCCATACCCAGACCGGCGGTGTGACCCTGACTGCGCAGCAGCCTGACAACAATGTCGTCCGGGTTGCATATCAGGCCCTGGCCGCGGTCCTGGGCGGAACCCAGAGCCTGCATACCAATTCCCGGGATGAGGCGCTTTCATTGCCGACCCAGGAGTCGGTGACTATCGCGCTCCGGACCCAGCAGATTCTCGCGCACGAAAGCGGGGTTGCGGATACGGTTGACCCCCTGGCCGGCTCGTATGCGATTGAGGCTCTGACCGATGAAATCGAAGGCCGGGCAGCCGGTCTGATTCAGCGAATTGAAGACATGGGCGGTGCAACCGTAGCGGTCGAGCGCGGTTTCATGCAGGATGCGATTGCCGAAAGCGCATACCGGTACCAGCAGGACCTGGAGCAGGGCAAAAGAGTCGTTGTCGGCGTGAACAAGTACACCGAGGAGACAGCGGACAAACCGCATCTGCTCAGGGTTGACCCAGAGCTCGGACACCAGCGCGCCAAGGCACTTGCTCGGTTCCGGCAGAAACGCGACAATAAAAAGGTTGAGTCAGTCCTGGCCGCGCTGCGCCAGGCAGCCAAAGGCACTACAAACCTGATGAAACCGGTTCTCGATGCGGTGCGGGCCCAGACAACAGTCGGCGAAATTTCCGACGCCCTGCGCACTGAATTCGGTGAACACGACCACTTGACCACTTGAACCCTAGACCTCTTGAACCCTGGAACCCTGGACCCCTTGAACCCTTTCTCTCCAAAGGAGGTATTTTATGATTAAGAAGATAGACCATATCGCTATTGCAGTGCCGGACATCGAAGACGTAGCACGCTTCTACGAGGAGAAACTCGGACTCAAAGTGGCCCACAGAGAAACAGTCCCAGCGAGCAAGGTCAGGGTCGGCTTCATCCCGGTCGGTCAAACCAGAATTGAGCTGGTCCAGCCCGATTCAGCCGACTCGCCTATCGCCGGATTTCTGGAGAAGCGCGGGCCCGGACTCCAGCATATCTGCTTTGAGGTTGACGATATTGCGGCCGAACTGGAGAAGCTGAAAGCGGCCGGGGTCAGGCTGATTAACGAAACCCCAGTTCCTGGTGCCCACGGCACCAGAGTCGGCTTCATCCACCCGAAAGCAACCGGCGGAGTCCTCATCGAACTCAGCCAGCCACCGGACCGGGATTAGAGACTTCAGGACGAAACCCGGACACCGTCCAATCCGCTGACCGCATCCACGCACAACGCTTCACGCAACACGCAACACGCCGGACGCTTGCGTAACGCCTCATGCGTAATGCGGCATGCGTGATGCGGTGGCGCGGCCACGCACTCCAAAACCGAATCCTTCGTGCCCTTCATGCCTTTGCAGTTCGTTTTCCCCTTGGCGTTCTTGGCGGCCTTGGCGGTTCATCTCTCTGTGTTCATCTGTGTTTATCTGCGGTTGAGATTCTTCGGCTTCGCCTCAGAATGACAAAGGGGGATTCTTTGTGTTCTTCGTGCCTTTGTGTTTAGATTCTGCCTTTTGACTTCTGCCCGGCAGTGGATAGAATGTCACGTTGGATACAACCCATGACTGAGACTTTCCTTGCCAGAATCAAGTATGACATCCTAAAAGGAGGAACTGTGCGCAGTTTTGTGTTAGTGATGCTACTGAGCTTCATCCTGACAGCGCCGGGATTCGCGCTTGACCGCACCGGCACCATCATTGAAGCCAGAGTCTATTTCGACAACGTCCAGACCCTTGACCAACTCGGCGACCTTGCCGGCGAGCTCGACATCTGCACCTGGGAAGAAGACGAGAACGGCGGCTATCTTGTCATCAACACCGATGCAAATCAACTGGCCCAAGTCCAGGCCAGAGGCCTGCGGACCGAAATCACTTATGCCGACATCGGTGACAAGTTCCGCAAGGAAACCGGCGTGGACCCGACAGACTATGAAAGCTTCCGCGACTTCGGCCACTTTCTTACGTACTGGGAGATGCAGGATTCGCTCGACTCGTTCGTGGCCAACTTCCCGGACATCTGCTACAAGTACAGCCTGGGCCCGAGCCATCAGGGCCGGTCCATCTGGTGCCTGAAGATTTCCGACAATCCTGAACAGTCTGAAGACGAGCCGGCCTGCTATTTCAACGGCGCAATTCATGCGCGCGAGCCCATGGGCACATCCTGCGTGATGATATTTGCAGCCAAAATCCTTTCTGAGTATGGCCATGATTCGGTCGCAACCTGGCTTGTGAACAACCGGGAGATATTCCTTGTGCCGGTGCAGAACCCGGACGGGTATATCTACAATTCAGACTCAGGCGGGTCCAGCTCAAACTGGCGCAAGAACCGGCACGTTATTCAGTCGCCTTATGTCGGCGTGGACCTGAACCGCAACTACGGTTACAAATGGGGCTACAACAACCAGGGCTCGTCCGGACATCCAAGCAGCGAAGTCTACCGCGGCCCGTCCCGGTTCAGCGAACCGGCCCCCCAGGGTATCCGCGCCCTGATGCACATGTACCCGGTCCGCCCCTGCATGGCCTAGCACCCCTATGGCCAGGACCACATGTACCCCTGGGG
>JAUWNN010000225.1 GCA_030612625.1 Caldifarciminota bacterium | reverse complement strand
ATTGACAACTTCACGGACATCCGGGTCATGCCTGAGACCGATTACACCGAAGGCGACCGGTATCTGGTGTTCTGCCACACCAATTACTCTTCCAATGCGTGGCTGGATTCACTCTTGTACTGGGTCGAGAAGCGGGGCTATGAAGTGCGGATGGTTGCCAAGTCCAGCTTTACCGCAGCAGAAATCAAGGACTCGGTCCGCACAGAGTACAACCGGCATACACCCCATGTGTTACAGTTCATACTCCTGGTGGGCGAGTACGCTGAAGTCCCGATGGGGTCGATGGGTGGCGTGAGCAAGAGCGACTTCTACTATTCCGAGTTAACCGGCGACGCATACCCGGAACTGACTGTCGCCCGGTTATCGCCCAGCTCAACCGGTGACCTTGAGAACCAAGTCAAGAAGGTTCTCAAATATCAGAAAGAGCCGCCTTCGACCAATGACTGGTTGACCAGGCTGAACATGGTAGCTCACAGCCAGAGCTATCCGGGTAAGTATTCCGGGTGCATCCGCGGTATCTACAACATGCCTAAGCCGTATTATGACTATGACTGTGACACAATCATGGGCAAGTACCTGGGCAACACCGCAGTGTCCAACGCGGTCAACAACGGCACCGGGATTATCATTTACCGGGGCCATGGCAGCACCACCTCGTGGTCGAGCTGGGGCACTTCGGGTTCCTGGACCAACTCGAACGTCGCCGCCTTGACCAACGAAGACCTGACGCCGGTTTCCTACCACTTCGCCTGCACCTGCGGGGATATCAGCAGCGGAACCTGTCATATCGAAGCATGGATGCGCAAGTACCCAGGCGGCTCGGCTTCAGCCTTGAGCGCGACCCAGCCGTCTTATACCTATCCGAACCATGGCCAGTGCTCGACTGTGGTCCGGGCTACGGCTGACACCTGGACAATAACAGCCCCGGGTGGCAATTATGTCGGCCCGGTGTTCAGTGTTGCCGGTGTGATGGCGTATATGGATGCATACGTCGCGAAGTACTGGACCGGAGACTACCTGAAGAATATCTACATGTACTTGACTCTGGGCGACCCGGCGATGCCGGTCTGGAGCGGCGGGATGCCCGACTACCCCGACGTTACCTATCCGGACTCGATTCCGCTCGGGCCTTACAACCTGAACGTAATAGTTCGAGTCGGTGGCCAGCCGGTCGAAGGTGCTCTGGTCTGTGCCTGGAAGGAAGGTGACTTCTATGTTGCCGGCCGGACCGATGCCAGCGGCAATGCGGTGCTTGAAACGAATGCGGGCACACCGGGTGAAGTGCTTGTTACGGTCAGTGAAGGCCATGCCAGGCATTCGGGCGGTGGGGTTGCCCATACGCCGATTCTGCCTCACGAAGGCACGACCATGGCCGGTGGCGGGGGCACACCTCAGCCGAACATGAGGTATCTCGGCAACCAGGTTGATGACCCACCGCCCGGTGGCAATGGCAACGGCCGGTTTGACCCGGGTGAGAACGGGACCATCATCGTCACCTTGCGCAACTCGGGCAATGGCCAGGCTGAAAACGTTACGGCCAAACTCAGGTCCAGCCACGTCCAGTTCACCATTACCGACTCGACCTCGAACTACGGCAATGTGCCGGCCGGCTCGACCAAGACGAATGAGTCTGACCGGTTCGGAGCAAGCGCCGACCCTGCAATCCCACCCGGCACCGTGGTCACCTGCACCCTGCTGGTTTATTCTGACAACTGGCAGCACAATTGGACCTACACATTCAACCTTCAGGTCGGCGAGCCGTCCCAGCCGCCGGGCACGGTTATTTGGGGTCCCAAGGCCTGTCCTGGATTGCCGACCCAATGGGGATTGTACGGCGTTGCCTACAACACCGGTGCTGACAACATCTACTGCGTCTATTTCATGAACTCAACAATCTACAAGTACTCCTCGGACAGCCTGCTCACCGCGCAGGGAACGGTCACGGCTCCGGAAGACTCCTGCACCGGCATAGACTACTGCGCTTATGACGGCAATTTCTGGCTTCTGGCCAACGCGAGCAAGAAGGTGTACAAGATTACTCCCACCGGTTCAGTGCTGCGGTCGTTCAGTATCTCCTGGACTGACTATCCGGTTGGAATCACCGAACACGAGACCGAGCACAAGCTTTACATATCTGACCGCCGGAGCGCGGGCGCGCAACCCCAGCGCATCTACATAACCGACACCCTGGGTAACATTCTCGATACCATCATCCATCCGCTCACCGGCAATTACGGAACCCGCTGTCTGGCACTTGACCCTGGCTGCCCGACCAATCCTCCTTCGCTCCTGAATATGTACACCTGGTTCAACGCCGGGGGCACGAGCCTTGACAGTTGCTGCATGTACGAAATGAACCGTACTACCGGAGCAGTCCTCAACGGCTATCAGTTCCCGAACACCGACTGGAACATGCGTGGCATCGAGTACGACCCGCGCGACGCGTCCTACTGGGTAACAATCATGCAGTGGGGCACAAACCAGAACAACCGGATTCTCAAAGTGGTCGGGTTCAACCCGGGTGTCGGCCTCTTCGAAGAACGACCGGCCCGGTTGACTCGCGCTCAAGGAGTCCGGGTAGAAGTGAAACCCAATCCCTTTACCCGTTCCACAACAATTTCAGCGGTGCCCAACTCGGCTGGCCCGGTGAATCTGAGCATCTATGACAACAACGGCCGTCTGGTCCGGATGTTTGAACAGACGGTGTCGCAAGCAGGCCGCGCCCAGTTCAACTGGGATGGCCGTAACCAGGCAGGCCGGGAACTTGCTCCGGGTATCTACTTCTACCGGCTGCACGTAACTGGCGGCTGCGCCTGGGGAAAAATGGTGCTTTCCCGTTGATTGTCGTAAAAAGCAATCGAGGGTGGCGTGTTTCACGCCACCCTCTCCTTTTTTCACCAGCATAAGACATCCTTGCGCCTCACCCGCACGCCGGTTATACTTAACCGGCAGCGATTAGAGCACGCATAGAAGTATTGTGAAAGCGGCCGAACGAACAGAAGTCCGTCCGATTATCCTGGTCGTGAGCGACCAGCGGGAAAGATTCGAGGGACTGTTACACCACCTGCGTAGCCGGGATGGGGGCCGGCTTCACGAGAAGTTCAATTTCGAGTACCTGGAGTGCTACGCGGCGCTGAAGAACTGGTATTACCACAACCGGGGTCGGTTCGTCTCGCTCATCATCCTGGACGTGGATTTCTCTGAGGTCCGGGATGAACGGAAGCTTCTTGGCTATCCTGAAGTCAGGTACCCGGTCCCAAAGGACTTCGACCCGCGCGCGTTTCAGGGATTCCTGATATACGCAAGCCTCCGTTCGAACGACATTGACCGTATCGCGCCTGTCGTGTTCATAGCCAACCCGGCACAGTTGAGTGACGCCCAACGGTTTTCCGAGTTTGTCGTGTATCCGGGGTATGGCAGTTGCTCGTTCGTTCAGGAGTCACCAACCAAACAGGCTGTGTGGTACGAGAAGGTCGCCAAGAGCATCGACGTCCTTGCACTGCAACCGCTGGAAGAGGATGCACGGGGATTGTGGCGAACCGGTGATGATATGGTGGTGGGCCAGTCCCGCAAGATGGCCTACCTGGCGCATGAGATAGAACGCATTGGCCGGTCTGATGCAATCGTATTGCTGCTGGGCAAACCCGGGGTCGGGAAGGAGTTGGTGGCCAACGCACTCCACCGGCGGAGCCACCGGCACTCGGATAAGGACTTGACCCGACAGCTCCCTCTTTGCGTGAATATCGCAGGCCTTGGCCGAAACCTGCTGGAGGATGAGTTGTTCGGCCATGAGCGGGGCGCGTTTACCGGAGCCATATCAGAGCGGAAGGGGATATTTGAGACGGCCCGCAGGTCCACCGTGTTCTTGGACGAAATCGGGGACATTTACAAGGAAATCCAGTTGAAACTTCTTCGGGCGATGGAGTACCATCGGATTAAACGGCTGGGGAGTTCAACCGAGGTGGAAGTGGACATACGCATAATAGCGTCCACCAACAGGTCGGTTGAAGAGCTGCAGCTCCGGTTCCGTCCCGACTTCTACTCCCGGCTGGTCCAGCACTGCATCATGGTGCCGTCGCTCAAGGAACGCTGGGAGAACGAACACGCCAAGGTTGTGGAACGCGACATAGATGAGATGTCACGTTTTGTGCTGGAGGAAATGAACAAAAACCCGCGCCACGAACGCAAACTGCAGATGGACCGTGGAGCCGTCAAGTTCCTATACCAACTGGTCGCAGGATACATTGACGGCAACAACAACATCTTTGAGGGCAACATCCGCACCTTGCGCAATATCGTCGAAAGAGCCTACGAACGAGCCCAGTATGACGGGAGCCCGGCAGTCAGCACCGGCCATGTCATTTCAACCATGGGCATAATCCACTTCATGAGCACCCAGGCTTCCGCTTCTGACCGCGGCTCAATCGAGCAGTCGGTTGGCAGCCTGAATCTACGGACACTGGAACACAAAGCAATCGCCGAAGCCCTGAACAAGTGCTCTGGCAATCAGTCAAAGGCTGCAAGAGTGCTTGGTATCCATCGGGACACCCTGCGCAGGAAACTTTCCGAACAGGACAGCTAGCCGCTGCCGCTTTTCACCGCAGCTTTAGCCGCATAATACGTCATAGTGTTACATGGGTCACCACCGGTGACTGTGAGGTCGTTATCTAAGTGCCGGAATCTACGGGCTTACTCAGGGATTTCCAAGAACGCAGACTCTGGCACAGTTGATGCATCTTGTGATGAACGACCGGTGGGAATGGAAGTATGACCGAGCTGGGGTGAGGTTCTCTCTCTCGGGAAATGTCGCGCTCCTTAGTCCCCTTAACGGTCAACTCTCTCAT
>JAUWNN010000263.1 GCA_030612625.1 Caldifarciminota bacterium | reverse complement strand
GCAGGGTGCGCTTGCGGGTAACCGGCTTGCGCCGCCGTCTCAGCAGGTACGGCAACAGCGCACCCAGGACCCCGCCGAAGAGCCCGGCAAGCAGTCCGACGATAAGACTGGCAGTCATTCAGTATCGGTTGATTCGGTTCTGTTCCGGTCCGCAACCACAAATGCACCGTCCTTGCTGCGTTGGTACATGCCAGCGGTCTCGGCAAGTTCCGGTGAAATCAATCCTCGCATTGGTGTCGGGCGCGGCGAAGCACTCTCCCACTCAACATGCGGTTTGGGCACCTCGGTAGCACCGGGGACATCAGGCGCTCCAACAGAAGGAATCCCCATGGCCGAATAGGATGACATCTCCATCGTGTAGCCTTTGATGTACTTTTCGGTCCGGCTGGTTTTCTTGAGCACCTTCCTTGCCACGCGCTCCGCCACGTGCTCCATTTCCAGTTCTTGGACCAGGGCTCCAAGTTCTCTGGCGGTTGAATCCATCATCTTGGCCGCTTCGGCATAGCGCTCTGAGGTCTTTTGCCTGCTCTCCGCCAGAACACGGACACTCTCGTTGGCCTTCTCGGACACAGCAGTCCCTATTTCCTTTTCCGCTTGCTCAAAGGTTTCCTTAACGAGGGACTCCATGCGTTCATCGAAGGCCCTGGCCCTGCGACCGTAGAAGACGAAGAGGAACACCCAGGCTGCAACCGCAACTCCCAGCAGTATGATGGCTGTCACTGAGTACCCCCGGAACCGGATTCTCCGCCCCTCTTCTTCAGGAGTTCCACCAATTTTGTCAGACTCGTGGATATCTCTCTGGTCGAATCTACTACCGGGTCCAATCTCGCCAGCGCTGCTGGCAACTTGGCGACCTCCTCCGATATCTTGGCTGACGCATCGGTGAAGGCCTGACGTGCTACCACTCTGAGATTTCCTATCCCTGACACTATGCGCCCGAGCGTCTTCTCCTGTTTCTTGCCAAAGTGCCACGCGATGAAGAAACCCACCAAGGCGCTTGCTATGACCCCGATAAGGAGCTGGACGAACGCGCTCTCCCAGAATGTCATGTTGGGAACTCCATTCATTGAGTCGATTGTACCTGTAGTCGCGGAGTAGTCAAACTGCGTCGGCTGTCAGCCGTCCGGCTGACGGCTGTGAGGATGGTGGGCAAAGAGGTGATTTCCATTGCGCGTTGCCCGAAGGCCCAGCCTAGCGGAACCGGGCGCGGGTGTCAAACACGGCAATGACGGATGGCGAATGGCAGAAGGTCAAGGAAGATTGCCGCAGTCGCTTCGCTCCTTCGCAATGACAGCGGGGTCTGTGGTTTTGGCTTCTGCACTCTGACTTCTGCCTTCTGTGTTTATCTGTGTTAATCTGTGGTTAGCCTTCTTCTTGGCGAGCTTGGCGGTTATCCCAATTCCGAATGGCGAATGACGAGTGTCGAATTACGGACGACGATTGACAGATGAAGCGAGGAAGATTGCCGCGTCACTCCGTTCCTCGCAATGACAGTTCCCGCAATCCGCTAACCGCTTTCCGCTGACCGCTTTCCGCCTGCTGCGGAAGATTGCCGCAGTCGCTTCGCTCCTTCGCAATGACAGCGGGGTCTGCGGTTTTGGCCTTTGTCTTTTGACTTCGCTTCTTCGTGTTCTTCGTGGCTCTATTTCGGTTCTTGGGTGACTGCGGTTGCTTGACTAGAGATTGCCGACTAATAGAATAGTGGCCGTGGCTTGCATCCTGAGAGGAGGCTGTGTTGGTTAGAGATTTCTTGCTGTCATTCGCGATTCTTTGCCTGGCTGCGGTTCCGGCCCAGGCGATGTTTGAGGAGAGCGGGTCGAGCGTCCGGGCTGAGGGCATGGCCGGCGCATTCACCGCGATTGCCAGTGACGTGGGCGCAATCAACCTTAATCCGGCCGGGCTGTACCAGATTGAGAGCGGTCAGTTCCAGGGATTCTATAAGTTGCTGTATGGCGGGGCCGGGGTCAACCTGCATACTGCGAGCGGGGGCTACTGCATGCCGGCCGGCCGGTTTGGCACCATCGGCCTGGGTTTTCAGGAGACCGGGTTCGAACTCCATTCTGAGCGGACCCTGAAGTTTGCGCACGGTCTGGAACTGGCTCAAGGCATCGGCCTGGGTTACGGTTTGAATGGGTACAATCTGTTCCAGAAGGGCATCGGCAGCGGGTTTGCGTTCGGGCTGGACCTGGGGATGTTTGGCCGTGTCTACCGGGTCTGGACGGTCGGGTTCTATGTCCACAATGTTAATATGCCCAGGATTGGGACCGGGCCTGAGGCAGAGATGCCCAGGGTTCTGGCATTCGGGCTCGGGTATTCGCCGACACCGGGAATTCATTCGGCAATAGACTTTGAGAAGGAGCCGGGAAAAGGCACCCGGGTGCGCGTCGGCCAGGAGTTCAGAATTATTCAGGACCACCTTGTTGTCCGTGCCGGAATCCAGACCGAGCCGGTCAGCTTTGCGTGCGGACTGAGAACCGGTATCAGGAACGTGCACCTCGATTATGCGCTCAAGTCCCATGCGCAACTCGGGCTGTCCCATAATCTCGGGGTGGCACTCGAGTTCTAGGCGATGTTTCTGGCATTTGTCCTGATTTCAGTATTCAGCCCTGCGAGTCAACTCGACATAAACCGCGCGACACCGGAACAGATTCGGCAGTTGCCGGTAGAAGCAACTGTTGCCGAGCATATCAGCGAATATCTGCAGGAGTATGGCCAAATCAACAGCATATACGAACTGATGGAAGTCCGGGGAATGACTTCATCTTTGCTCGAGGAGTTGAAGCCGATTGTTTATGTGTCCGGGGCTGAGGAAGACGTGATGAGGCTGCGCAAGGTGCACCGGATTCAGAGACGGCTGGCGTCCGAGGAAGGGCCTACTAAGTCTGCGGTTGAGGAGTGGCAGGACATGCTTCTAAGCCCGCTCAATATCAACCGGGCGACAGTTGATGAGTTGGTGGTGCTGGACAATGTGTCGCTCGTAGATGCGGTCGCAGTAGTCAAGCATCTGAACTCGGGCCAGGAGATCCGGAGCCGGCGCGACCTGGCCGGCCGGGTTCCAGGACTTTCTAATTATGGATACCGGAATATGCGCGACTTTGTTTCGTATGAGGAAATGTCCTGGTCAGGACTGGGCGGGAACTACCGGCTGGAATATGATTCTGATGCTTATTGGGAGACCGAGGTCAGCCTGGGCGATTTCAGTTCTGCGCTCCAGGTGCTGGAGGAGGATACGGCTGAGTTCCGGGAGGCCGGGTACACCCGGCAGGAGATTGACTTTTTCCAGGCCCGGTTGCTTGAGGAGCAGGACCTGCTGAGCACAATCCAGGGTCGGGGAAGTGTGCGCAACAGGGTGCGGGTCCGGGCCGGACGTTTGTTCCGGGCCGGGGCCTGGATTGACCAGAAGTTGTTCGAGCCGGGCATGGTGAACGGGTACAAGGGTTTTGTCCAGGCACAGGGGATTGGTCCGTTTGAGTGTCTGTACCTTGGAGATTACCGGGTTACCCTGGGCCAGGGGTTGCTGCTGGACAATATCGGGGAGCTGAGGGCCAGGACTTCTGAACGGCCTGAGGGTATCTACAATGACCTGAGCGAGAATCCGGGGGCCGGGTTCCGCGGCGGCGCGGCCGAGATTGGATACAGCCGTTTCGGACTGCTGGGATTCTTCTCAAAGACCAGGCGTGATGCAATCCTCAACCCGGACAGTACGGTCAACTTCTATATCGTCACTACGCCGAGGTTCTCGACGTTCAAGGATGTGCTCGGTGAGACCGACATCGGCGGCAGTTTCCGATTTGACATGTCGGACCTGTTTGTGATTCCGACCGGAACCAGGTTTGGCCTGAATGCGCTGTCAGTAACTTATGACCGGGATTCAAGCCTGATGCCAGGTTTCTGGATGTGCCGGGTGATGCTCATGTGCTTGACG
>JAUWNN010000098.1 GCA_030612625.1 Caldifarciminota bacterium | reverse complement strand
TGTCATCATCCTTGGCCCGCCTGGTGTCGGGAAGACCCATCTGGCGATAGCGATAGGTGTAGCCGCATGCCAGCAGCGGGAGTTTGTCTACTTCGCCACTGCCGAAGAACTGGTGACATCATTAAGGGAAGGAATTGCGCGCAACCGGCTGAAAGAACGTCTGAGGTACTATCTTCGTCCCAAGTTGCTGATAATTGATGAGTTGGGGTATCTACCGATGGACCGGACCGGTGCCAATCTGTTCTTCCAGCTCATTGCGAAGCGCTACGAGCGTGGGGCGGTAGTCGTGACATCGAATCGGAGCTATGGAGAATGGGGCGATATCTTCGGGGACAATGTAATTGCGGCGGCTCTCCTGGCCCGGTTGCTGCATCATTCGACAACGATCAATATCAAAGGAGAGAGCTACCGATTGCGAGAGAAACGGAAGTCCGGGCTCTTGAAACGGCCCGGCGCTGAGGTTAAAATAAGAAGCCAGGGTGGGGAAAAGTAAATCGGTGAAAACTGGGTAGTTTTCCATCGGTGGTGACAACCCTCCCCAGGACCTTCCCGGGGACCCTCCCGGAGACCTTCCCCAGGCCCTGCAACCATCAACTTCAGCCCCGAAAACCGATATAGGAATCTCAACATAGGACGCATAACGCTTCACGCACGACGCATAACGCTTGACGCCGGCCTCCGGCGTAATGCATAATGCGTATAATGCGTCATTCGTGGTTCTATTCCGGTTCTTGGGCTGTTCTCTTTGGTTGCCTTTGGGCCGGGTTCGAGTACACTCAAAAGCATCCGGCAAAACAACGAATACAGGAGGTAGTAGAATGGCCGAAGAGAAGAAACGCACTGAGCAGGAATACCACAAGAAACTGGCCATAGACCTGTTCAATCTTACCTGGGGACTTCTGGACAAGAAGGACAGAACCAGGGAAGAAGATGACAAGATGGTTCATGCTGCCCATGCTTCCCGGTATCATTGGGGCGAGGTCGGCACCCCGCTGGAGTTTGAGCGCGGCGACTGGCAAATTTCCCGGGTGTATGCGGTTCTGAACCGGACCCAGCCGGCACTCCACTTCGCCAAGAGATGTCTGGAAATCTGCCGGGAAAACAGCTTCGGGGACTTCGACATTGCGTTTGCCTACGAGGCAATGGCAAGAGCCCATGCTGTTGCTGAAGACAAACCGGAATCCGAGAAGTACGTCAGGCTGGCGAAACAGGCCGGCGAGCAAATCAAGGAAAAGGAAAACAAGGACCTGTTCTTCAGCGAGTTGAAGACGGTTCCCGGACATAAAGAGGAGTAACCGCCTGTGGTTCGGGCATCAGTTGCTCTGGAGAACACCGGAGGCCAAAGACCATGGAAAGAATGATTGCTTTCTGCGGAATCACCTGTTCTGACTGCCCGGCTTTGCTGGCGACTCAGAAAGATGACGACAGTGAAAGGAAGAGAGTTGCCGAGCAGTGGTCAAAGCAATACAACACCGACATGAAGCCCGAGGACATCAATTGCGACGGCTGCGTGGCGGTTACGGGAACACGCATCGCCCACTGGGATGAGTGCGGAATCAGAAAATGCTGTCAGGAGCGGGGCTTTGAGAACTGCGGCCATTGTGAAGACTATGCCTGTGAACAGTTGCAGGGATTCTTCAAGATGGTGCCAAATGCCAAGGCCGTCCTTGACGAAGTGAGGAAAACTACCAAGCCCGAGTGAACAGCGATGTCTGTTGAAATCCGGGAAACCGGACCCCAGTCGCTTTCTCAGTATGCTTTGATACCGATAGGGTTCAAGGTAGAGACGGTGTTCCGCGTCGAGATTGTGGATAAGGGACTTGGCGGTTTTGCGCTGGTTGAGGAAGAAGTTGACGCCCCTTATATCAAGGACTATGACAACCATGACAACGACGATTCCAGGCCCAGCCGCTGGCCCAGGAAGTTCGATGTCAGCAAGTGGGGATTCTTTCTCGCCTTTGAGCAGAACCGGGCCGTGGGTGGTGCAACCGTAGCATTCAACACCCCGGGCGTAAACATGCTGGAAGGACGCAAAGACCTGGCCGTGCTATGGGACATTCGCGTCCACCCGGACAGAAGAAGGCAAGGAATCGGCACCAGTCTGTTCAAGCGTGCGGCTGACTGGGCCAGGCAAAAGGAATGCAGGCAAGTGAAGATTGAGACTCAGAATGTCAACGTGCCCGCCTGTCGATTCTACGCCGGACATGGATGTGTGCTGGGAGCAATCAACCGGCACGGTTATGCCGGTTGTCCTGAGGTTGCCCAAGAGACGATGCTGATCTGGTATCTTGAACTATGACAGCCAGAACAGCACAACAGGGACGCAGAACCAGGACAGAGTCTGTTGACCGGACCCAGCCGCGCGCTAACATGTAAACTGTAACATGCCGGTAACTGTCATACTGCTCTGGGTCGTGACCGTCGGCGCGGCAAGCGTGCTTGCGGCCGGTTATATCCGACGGTACGACCGGACCGACCTGGCGGTCGGGCTTTATGTAATCTATCTGGCACTTGCCCAGATTCTCGCCACCAAGTTAATTGTCTTCAATTTCGGTCTTTTCACCGTAGTCGCTCCGGCCGCAGTGCTGATATTTCCTTTCACATTCCAGCTCATTGACATTGTCAACGAAGCTTACGGCCGGGCCCAGACCCAACGGATGATTCTGATTGCATTCATCAGCCAGGTATTCATGGTGGCTTTTATCCTGCTCGGAACACTGGCTCCACCGGCCTTGTTCTGGCAAGGACATGAGTCCTGGCGTCAGATTCTGCTGCTGATTCCCCGCATCACCGGAGCCAGTTGGGTCGCCTTCCTCATCAGCCAGAGTCTCGACAATCTGCTGTTTTCCAGACTCAAGAAGCTTACCCACGGCCGCCATCTCTGGCTGCGCAACATCGCCAGCGATGTGCCGGCTCTGGCCCTGGACAGCTTCATCTTCATTACTCTGGCATTCTGGGGCATCGTACCGATCTGGCCCCTGATTGTCGGCCAGATAGTGACAAAGTGCCTCATCGGTGCGGTTGATGCTCCATTCCTGTATCTGTCACGCTGGATAATCTCACGCCGGCCCCGATAGAACAGGGACGGCAGAGCCGTCCCTGTCAGGTTTGATTCAGAGTCGAGCTAGCGCAGCAGCACAGCCTTGGTGGTTCTCACCCCGGCAGAGGTTTCGAGCTTGTACAGGTAGGTGCCGTTTGAGACCAGCCAGCCGTTGTCGTCACTGCCGTCCCAGAGCGTGTTGTAGCTGCCGGCAGCCTTCTCGCCTTTAATCAGGGTACGGACCGAGCGACCGGTGACGTCGTAAACCCTCAGCAAAACACCACCCGACACCGGCAACTGCCACCGAATAACAGCAGCACCATGGAACGGGTTGGGCGAAACGGCCAGCGCCAAATGCCTGTCAGCAGCCGCGTGCGGCCGGCCCGGCTCCCCGATACCGGTAGGCAGGTCGGTAGTGAACTTTATCGCCCGGCCCGGAACCACTTCGGCCGAACCCCGGTGGTAGCTCCCGTCGAACAGACATTGAATACCAATCTGCTTTGTCTGGTCCTGAGTTCCAACCGGGGCCGAACTGGGCTGGTGCGCAGTCAGATACTGAAACGTGAACTCGGAGTTTCCGTCCGGGGCCGCCAAGGTGGTGTCGTAGAAAATCACTTCGAACTTGTCCTTTATCGAACGCTGCTCGTAGTAACAGACGCTGTCGAACTCGACAACGAACCGGTGATTGGCTGCGTCGTGATAATAGTACACATATCCCTGGCTACCATACCCAGGATACAGGTCATCCCAGTTCAGGGCCATCGCTCCCGGCGGTGCCGACGAGCTCGGCAAGGGCGTGTTGGTGTAATTGGTCTGGGTGTAACTACCCGGAGCAATCCAGCCGTCCGCGCTCACCGACACCTGGGTATACCGCTGTCCGTAATACTTGAACGGCCCGAATCCTCCAGGCAGGTTGACAACAATAACATCATCATTCTGTGGGTAGTTGATTCTTGTACCTGAGGTATTGATTTCCACCCACGCGAACTCTGGATGAGCCGTGTACAGTGTATCCACATCGTCATAAGCATAGTAGAGCGGTGGCATGCGCGGCCCGTCCGGAATCGGGTCACAGGCCCGGATTTCACCGACCACGATTATGAACGGAAGAACCTGGGTAAAACCACCGGCCGCAGAAACATGCAGGGTGCAGGGAATTCCGGTCTCAGGCGCCATGTTAAGAGTGGTTACCTTGAACCGGTCGTCAGTGTTCGTACCCGAGCTGTCAGCCATAATCTGCCCGAAACTGCCGAAAGAGTCGTTGACAATCAGCCTCAAGTCGCCCGAAACCAGAACTGCGGTCACGTTACTTGCATGACCGAAACCGGTGTTATGCAGAGTCGTCATCAACTCAGCGGTTTCATTCGGGTCAAGCCGGCCATTACCATTGCCGCCTGAAATGGTATCAATCACACCCAGGCCCGCGTACTCCAGATAAGGCGCACCCACCCGGATGTAGATATGCGATAGCCACGCCGAGTCGCTTGCGTCCCTGCACTCCATGTTAAAGTGAATCAGATGGCCGTTAGTGCAACTGACCGCAACCTCGAACTCGTATCCATCCGCTCCGGTCCACGCCGAATCGCGCCCTGCCACATCACCGAAACTCTTGGCCGAATCAGTAATCGTGATGTACGTGTCGCCGGTCCTTATCTTGCCGGTAAGGCTATGGGCCGCAGAGTCACCATAGTTTTTGACCCAGGTCGGCATGATGACTGTCTCGCCCGGATTCACGCATCCGTCGTTGTTCCCGCCGGCCGAGTCATCAATGGTATGGCGCAGGTACATGACATACGGAACCCCGCCGGTCTGGGCAATGCAGGTGCCCTGGTGCGGCAGTATCGGCGTATGCTGGCTCCCGGCCGCATGGCCCTCACTGACTGTGACCTTAACCTCACCCGGAGAAATGGCATTTGTCGCGAGCTGAGCAATGCCGCTGGAATTGGTCCGCTCGACAACATAGAAGTCAGGCTCTTTCCAGACGCAGACCAGTGCGTCCTGGACCGGCCGGCCGCTGACCGTTACCGTTACATTCAGGGTGTACGGCCCGAGCGGAATGACTCCCGGGTACACCACATCCGGGGCCTGCGGCATCCCGCCGCTCCACACCGGCATCGAGGGCTCGCCCAGAGTCAGATACATGTAGATATTCTTCAGGTAGTCCCCGGTCCAGTACTTTGCCAGGTAGGCATCCATGTAGGCCATCACACCGGACACCGGGAAAACCGGCCCGGGATAGTCGCGCACGCCCGGAACCGTTATGGTCCAGGTATCGGCAACCGCACGCACAACGGTCGAGCACTGGCCGTGGTTCGGATAAGTGAACGACGGCTGGGTTGCACTCAGTGCCGAAACCGCGCCGCCCGGGTACTTCCGCCTCCACGCCTCGATATGGCAAGTGCCATGCCTGATGTCTCCGGAATTGCAGGCGAAGTGATGGGTCACCGGGGTCAGGTCCCCGTTGGTCAGCGCAGCCACATTATCGTTGGTCCAGGAACCGCTCGTGCCCCAACCCGACCACGAAGTAGTACTGCCATGGCCGCGGTAAATCATCATGCCGGTTCCGGACTCGACCGCGGTCTTCACGGCCGGGTTGCCGACAAACTGGCCCATGAGCGTATCGGTATCGTAGTCATAAAACGGCTTGGGCATATTGTAGATGCCCCGGATGCAAGCCGAATACTTGCCCGGGTAGTTCTGGCTGTGAGCCGCCATGTTGAGCTTAGTCAACCAGTCATTGGTTGCGGGCGGGTCCTTCTGGTACTTGAGGACCTTCCGAATCTGGTTCTCAAGGTCCCCGACCGAGTCGGGCGAAAGCCGGGCAATACAGACTTCCGGGTAGTTGTCGCCACTCAGTTCCGAGTAGTAGAAATCGCTCTTGCTCACGCCGGTCATAGAACCCATCGGCACTTCGGCGTATTCACCCACCAGCAGCACGAAGCGCAGGACCGCAGGCGTGTGCCGGTCGTACTCGGTGCTGACCGAATCCTTGATTTCGGCCGCGGTGAAGCTGGGCTTGGCAATCATCCTGGTTTCATATCCCCGCTGCTTCACCCAGCCCAGAAGCGAATCCACAAGATATGGATTAGTCGCATAGTTGTCATGACAGAAGACCAAATAACGGCAGCCCGGCGTGTAGTCGGTTTCAGGCCTGAGCCTGACCTCGGCGAAGTTGTCGATGTAACTGCCGTAATAAGAAATCATCCATTCGGCAATGCGGGCCGGGTACCTGCCACCCGAGTAGTCAACCCTTATCCGGATTCTCGAAGCAACCTCGACTTCACCCTTGCCCGGATTCACCTGAACCGGATACACCTGGATATTGGCAACATCAAGGTCGCGCCACCGGCCGGTCTCGATAACCCTGGCATCAAGGCCCGGATAGCTCACCTCCTGCGAGTAGAACTCGCGGTCGAGCACGAGCGGGCCCGGCTTCTCGCCTTCGAGCAACGGCGGCTGCAGCGGGTAGATGTTGTCAACCTTGAAGGTCTCACTCTCCCGCGACAGCACCCGGGCCGAAACCGATGCACCGGTCGGAATCGCCAGCAGAACCGAAACCTTGGGCACCTGGGGCTTGCCCTGCTCCAGCACCGCGAACACTTCGCCCGGAAGCGTCACCCGCGAGAACTCCTCGCCCTTGACCACTTCCACCGCCACCTCAACTCCGGGCACAGTCACTTCGAACGTCGTGCGGCCGAAGCTCTGCTCTACAATCGTAACCTTTGCACTGCCCGCCTCGCCGCCGACCGAGTACCATGTCCCGAACGCACTCGTCGCGGCGAGCAGGGCAAACGCAGCCACAACCGCTTTCGCGTCTTTCATACCTGCCTCCTTTGAGAATACTGTCATGTCTTTCGTCTAGCGGGCCATCACTGTCTTGCAGGACCGGCTGCCGGCCGGTGTCTCAAGCCGGCAGAAGTAGACTCCGGCGGCCAGCCTGGTTCCGGCGTCATCACGCCCGTCCCAGCGGACGTGATAGGTTCCGGCCCTCATCTCATCAGTGCCTGAATTGACCAGTTCCCTGACCATCCTGCCGGCTGCATCGTGCACCAGCAACCGAACCGTGCCTGCACCGGGCAGGCTGAACCGCAGCCTGACTGAGTTCCGGAACGGATTGGCCGAAACGGCCAGCACCGGATGTCTACCCGCAGCCGCGTGCGGCCGGCCCGGCTCCCCGATGCCGGTAGGCGTGTCGGTGGTGAACTTTATCGCCCGGCCCGGAGCCACTTCGGCCGAAGCCCGGTGGTAGCTCCCGTCGAACAGGCATTGAATACCAATCTGCTTTGTCTGGTCCTGAGTTCCGACCGTGGCCGAACTGGTCTGGTTCGCAGTCAGATACTGAAACGTGAACTCGGAGTTTCCGTCCGGGGCCGCCAAGGTGGTGTCGTAGAAAACCACTTCGAACTTGTCCCGGATTGACCGCTGGTCGTAGTAGGGCGTGCTGTCGTACTCGACAACGAACCGGTGATTGGCTGCGTCGTGATAATAGTACACATATCCCTGGCTACCATACCCAGGATACAGGTCATCCCAGTTCAGGGCCATCACTCCCCGCGGTGCTGACGAGTTCGGCAAGGGCGTGTTGGTGTAGTTGGTCTGGGTGTAGCTACCCGGAACAATCCAGCCGTCCGCGCTCACCGACACCTGGGTATACCGCTGTCCGTAATACTTGAACGGCCCGAATCCTCCGGGTAGGTTGACAACTATAACGTCATCATTCTGCGGGTAGTTGATTCTTGTGCCTGAGGCATTGATTTCAACCCATTCGAACTCAGGATGCTGGTCATAGCTGGTATCAACATCGTCGAATGCGTAATACAGCGCCGGAGTCCGGGGCCCGTCCGGAATCGGGTCAATAGCGGTCAGCCGGCCGACGACAAGTCCGAACTCGACATCCTCATCAGGATATCCGGTCTGGGAAATCCGCAGGGTGCACGGGATTACGAATTCGCGCGGAATCGAAGCGTCGGCCCGCACGTGAAAATGGTCGCTCGTATTCATCGCCCAACTGTCGGCCGGAACAAATCCGTAAGCCGCGGTCGAATCCAGCACCGTCAGCCTGGAATCGGCCGAGACCAGCACAACGCTGACGTCATGGCCGTGTCCCAGCCCGGCGTTGACCAGTTGAATCGCGATGTCGCACTCCTCGCCCGGGTCCAGCTTGCCGTTGCCCCCGTCATACGCAAAGACCGAATCTCCGGCCAGAACCGGGGTCCCACACATCAGCACCAGCTCCGACACCCAGGCCGAATCAAGCGTGTCGGTCACCACCAGGTCGAACCTGATTTCATGCGCGTTGGTGCAACTGCCGGCAACCGTGAATTCGTAACCGTCCGGCCCGGTGTACCCGGTATCGCCTTCTGCGATTGTGCCGAAGTGCTTCAGCGAATCGGCAATCGTGATTTCCGGGTCCTCGGTCCGGAGCACCCCGGACACGCCCTGGGCCGTGTAGTCGCACAGGTTCATCACCCACAGCGGCATGTTGATGGTCTCGCCCGGGTTGATAGTACCGTCGTTGTTTCCGCCCGCGCTGTCGTCAATCACATGAGTGAAATACCGCACTCCGAACGGCGGCCGGACCGCATTGACTGCGGCCAGTGCATCAATCCGGCCCGCACCATAGTCATTGTCCTTTCCGTTCGGGCCCAGGTCCAGGGCCGTGGTCTCAAGAATTGAATCCACTTCGCGCGGAGTCAGATTCGGGTTCTTGGAGAGCATCAGGCAAACCGCACCGGCAGTGTGCGGCGTCGCCATCGAAGTTCCGGACATCGTCGTGTAACCACCGGAACGCGAGCAGGACTTGGTGTTCACCCCGGGCGCCGATACATCGGGGCGGGTCAGACCCGGTGGATAAGCATAGACATTCAACGGTGAAACGTTTTCCCAGGTAAACGGGACCCGGCTCGAAAAGCTGGCATAATGGTCGAGCGAATCGGTCGCGCCGATGGAGACCACGCCGGAAAGGGTTCCTACTCCGGTGTTCTCCGGATTCCACCAGGGCGGCGGCACATTGCCCGGACAGCGGCACGAATTCGGCGGCGAAAGCGAACGCTCGTTCCCGGCCGCCACAATCTGCGACAGGCCGGCTGCATTCACGTTGTCTGCAGTAGTGCGCCAGCTCGCCTGGTCCGGGTCCCAGGAAATCCGCCAGCCGAGCGACATCGTATAAAGGTCTGCGCCGTGTGAAGGCGACAACGGCGGCGAGACACAGAACTGCATCGCTGCCCAGCACTGGGTTTCGGCCAGCGAGTCGGCCACGGTCCGCACCCGGCACACCATGACTTGCGCGTCCGGTGCAACCCCGCACTGGGTGCCGCCGGTGCCGTCGCTTGCCACAGTTCCCGCAGTATGCGTACCGTGACCCTGGCCATCATTCGGGTCATTATTGTTGTTCTCGAAGTTCCAGCCGTGGTGCGGGTAGTTCGGGTCAGTCCACATGTGGTCTGCCAAGTCTGTATGATTGTAGTTGCACCCGGTATCAATATGGCCGCAGATTATCCCTTCACCGGTGTAGCCCAGGGCCCACACCTCGGGTGCGTTTATCTTCTCCACCCCATAAGTAATCTCTTCGCCGCCTTCGTCGGCCTGTTCCGGCTCCAGCAAGTCCGGTGCATACACCAGGTCGTAGTTCACATACTCCACCTCAAGACGCTCTGAAACGACCCGAACCACCGCGGCCGATGCCTCACAGTAAACCGCATTCAGTATCCACAAGGACTGGATGTCTGCCACCCGGCCTTGCGCTTGCTCAGCCCGAAGATACTTGAGAAGCTCGGCCTGGTTCTGAGCCGAAAAGTCCTGCAGTATCCGCGCAACCTCGACCCGGCGCGCCGGTCGCGGCATACCATCCACCAGCATGTTCAGAAGTCTGGAATCGAATTGGTTCTTGAGCACGATGTGCACCGGCAGCAGTTGGTCCGCTTGCGCGGTCACAAGATGCTTCTCCAATTCCGGGCTGATGACCGCGAGGCTGATGCTGACCCACGCCAGCAGCAACAAGGACAATACTCTCTTCACAGCTACCTCCTTTGGTCTTGAATACCGCCAATCAAGTTATCGTCTGCCGCGTGGCCGGCAGATACCCATGACTTCGATTATACGCTCGGCAAGCCGCACGTCAATCTCGATGGACGAACCGAAAACCGATAGGAATCTCAACACAAAGACACCAAGAGCACCAAGTGGCAAACCAGGAGCCGAGAAGCAGTGTCACCCAGCAGGTCAGGACGCATAACGCTTCAC
>JAUWNN010000058.1 GCA_030612625.1 Caldifarciminota bacterium | reverse complement strand
CCCGACCGAGTCCGGGCAGAATCTCTTGCCTGAACCGGTCCAGACCCGGGTTCTCCAGCCCGACCGAATTCAGAATCCCGCCTGGAAACTCATAAATGCGCGGCGGTGGATTCCCGGCCCGTGGCTCGAGAGTGATTCCCTTGGTCACCACCCCGCCTATCCGGTTGGCAACCCCAAGGAACTTGAGCCCGAATCCGAAAGTACCTGACGCAGCCAGAACCGGGTTGGCGAATGTGGTTCTTCCAACCTTGACCTGATATCTCACAACTCCACTCCGTTCAAGAGCACTACCGGCCCTTCCAGGCAGAACCGGACATATCCACCACCCTTGCGCCCCAAAGCACAGCAATACCAGATTCCACCGCCACAGCCCATTCTTTCTTCGACAAATCCCCAGACCGGCACCGGGTCTAATTCAACAACAAGCTCGGCCAGCATCGGTCTGGGGCCGCAGGCCACGACTATCGGCTTTTGCTCCTGCTCTGCTGCCCGGACAACAAGGTCGGTCACCATCCCGTGCCAGCCCAGGCTGCCGTCATCAGTGGCAAGCTCCAGGTCAACTCCGAGTCTGCGGAACTCCTGCACCAGAATCAGTTGAGCCCGGTTGCGTGCACCGAGAAAGACCTTGACCCGGTTGCGTTCTTTCAGAGAGCGGGTCAGAAAAAGCAAAGGTGCTGCTCCGACTCCACCACCGCAGACTATTACTGTCCGATTCCTGAATATCCTGGCCGGCTTGCCCAGAGGTCCGAGAACATCGAGTGTTTCTCCTGCTCGTATCCGGCTCAGGAGCTCGGTGCCCCGTCCCACAACCCGGAACACCAGCCGAAGCTTCCTCTTGTCCACATCTGCCACTGAAATCGGCCGGCGCAACAGCGGGTCAGAGCCCGTACCAATCCTGACATTCAGGAACTGGCCCGGCTTGACATGCCGGGCCAGCCACGGCTGTTCAATCCAGAAGGAAAACACGTCTTCGGTGAGTCGGCGTCTGGAAACAACCGGCGCGCTGAGCCTTCTCACCGAACCTTGAACTCAACCCGCCGGTCCAGCCAGTACTCATCAGGTGAAGTGGATATAGGCCTGCGCTCGCCCTCGCTCCGCACCGAAAGCCTGTTTCTTGCCACCCCGGCCCGGCTCAGGAAATCCCGAACCGCCTCGGCCCGCTTCAGACCCAGCCCCAGGTTGTACTCATCAGTTCCGCGCGGGTCGCAGTGGCCCACAATCTCGAGTTTGACCTCGGGCCGGCCAAGCAGCAAAGCCGCATCCCGCTTCAGAGCCTCAGCATCGTCCGGCCTGATTTGCCGTTTATCAAAGTCGAAATGCACAATCTCAAGTCCAAAGTCAGGCTTCTTTGCTGTCTCGGGCTTGGCCGTAGTATCCATCCCTGGTTCGGGCGCAGCTATCTCCTCGAGTTCGCCCACAGCCTTGTCAATCCTTCTCCTGGTTTCCGGACCTGGTTCAGACTCAGGCCTGTCTCCCATGGCCAGCTCAGGCTCCTCTTCTTTGGGTCCTGGCTCAGAAGTCAGTTCCCCGGTATCCGGCTCCGCTGGAACCGCTTCCGGCTCAACCTCATCCTCTCTGGCCAGCTCAAGTTCCTCTTCCAGGGGCCCGGGTTCAGGAACCGGTTTCGCGGTGTCTGCCTTCACCGCAACCGACTCTGGCTCAGGCTCCGGCTTCTTGGGTTTGCGCTTCGGCACAGGCAAACCGAGCCACCGTCTGGATTCGTCCGCATAATCGGTGTCCGGGTACTCACTGATAATCCTTCCAGCCAGGGTCAGAGCAACTATGGTATCATTCTCAACATTCTTCAGAATCCACGCCTTGGCAAACAGCCCTTTGGGCGCCCACTTGCTGTCCGGAAAAGAATCGTACACAGTCTGATAAAGCCGCATCGCTTCGTCGTATTCGGCCAGATTCAGGTTGTGCACCTCGGCCAAAAGGAACATCGCCTCAGCCGGCTCCCGCTCAACCGAATCCTGCTCAGAGAACGCATCAAGCAGAGACAGCCGTTTCACCGCCAGCACGCCATAGTCTGAATTGGCCCGCCGGCTCTTAGCCGTATCGTAGTGTGCTCGAGCCGTCCCGAAATCCTTCAGTTCCTCGTGGTACTTGCCGATTCTGAAAAAAGCCTCGGCACCCAAGCCGCTCGAACCCCGCACTTTGGTCCAGGTCTCAAGCGCCTCCTTGTCACGGCCAAGCTCGGCCAGACAACGACCCAGCAGCAGATTGGCTTCATCGTCCAGTTCTGAATACCGACCCAGCACATCCCCAACCTGGTCTGCAGCCTGCTCGTAGTTGCCTTGGGCAAATCGGCAGGCTGCTACCTTGAGCTTGGCTCGTGTTCTCTCCCTGGGGTCACGGACAAATCGGACATAACGGTTATACCAGTGCTCAGCTTCATCCCAGTGCTCGAGCTTGAAGCCGGCCTCAGCCAGATACCGGACCGCAGTCTGGACATAGTGGGAACGCGGGAACTGCTCGACAAACGAAGACAGCGAATCTATCGCCCTTGAATAATCCTCTCGGGCAAAAAACGCCTCAGCCAGGTGGAATGCAGCCACATCCCGCAACCGGGGATACTTGCTCCTGACATCATCAAGCACCACTGCCGCAACCCCATACTCCTTGCCCTTAAGCAAAGCAAGACCCCGGTAAAGCTGGGCCTGGGACACAAGACCGGAATTCGGAAAAGCCAGCACAAGCTGCTCAAAATGGCGCACCGCCTTGCCGTAATGACCCATCTGGTAGTAGCACATCCCAATGAGAAAAGTCGCGTCATCCACCCACCGCGACCCGGGCCAGCGGGAAATCACCAGGGCCGACTTCTCCACTGACTTATCAAACTTGGACTTGGCTTGGACAACCTGCTTCTGCTCTTTCAGGTTCAGTCCTTCCTTGTAATAGGTCTTGGCGTTGTAGAAAGTATTGAAGTAGGCACACCTCAGAACTAGAACCAATACCACTGGCAACAGAGCCAGCGGCCTGATGCGCCTGCATGCAGAGAAACCGGTCAAACTTATCCTCAGCTAGAACTCTATTCGTGCCTCTGCTGTCTGTCAAGCCAGGAGCCACCGCATAAACGCATCCTTGCAATGGCCCGAATGCCGAGCATAATATGGTTACATCTGTGAGTCGAAAGCAATCAACCGATAAGGAGCATGAAGTGGCCATGAAAACTGAGGCAATCGGTTCTATTATCAAGGCCCAGTTCGAGAGGATGCTGTCAGCAGGCTGCAGCTTTGCTGACGCCCGGTTCTACGATGAGGACAGGTATCAGCGTGTTGTCCTGTACGACGGCAACCTTGAATCCAACACCAGCCGGTACGAACGGGGAATCGGGGTGCGTGTGCTCAAGGACGGGGCCTGGGGCTTTGCGGCTACCGCCAACCTTGAGGCGATTCCGGCCTGTTTCGACCGGGCGCTCGCGAATGCCCGGGCTGCCGCTCAGTTGCTCGGTTTCCAGAAAGACATGGGCCCGGCCCAGACCATAAAAGGCCGGTACCGGCCCCCGGTAGAAAGAGACCCGTTTGAGGTCCCGCTTGCCGAGAAACTGGAGTTCCTCAAAGGCATCGATACCAGACTGCAGGACAAAACAGTGGCTCACCGCTATGTTGGTGCCACGTTCCAGCGCCGCCGCGTCAACTACCAGAACAGTGAAGGAACCGAGGTGGACAAATGGGTGCTGAACACATTCGGCAATATGATGGTGATGACCCCGGACAAGCAGGGCCGCACCCAGCGCCGCTCCCTGGAACTGTACGGCAAGGGAACCGGGACCAGAGGGTACGAATGGCTGACCGACCCGGACTGGTTCAGTGGCCATGCCGAAAGAATCAAGCAGGAACTGGCCCAGATTGTCGCAGCCGAGCCCCTGCCTCCAGGCAAGCGTGATGTCATTCTCCTGCCTGGTCAGGGTTTTCTCCAGGTCCATGAAACCATCGGCCATGCACTCGAACTGGACCGCATTCTCGGATACGAGCTCTCCTATGCCGGTGGTTCCCATGTCCGACCCGAAATGATTGGCAAGCTCCGCTACGGCTCAGAAAAACTCAACTGCCGGTCTGGTGTTACCGATAACTCACCCGGAACCTTTGGCTATGACGACGAAGGTTCTGCCCAGCGCGACTACATGCTGATTGACAAAGGTATCCTGGTAGGTGTCCTCTCCTGCCGGGCCGACCTGGCTGAAGCCAATGCCAAGGCCGGCCGTACCATCGTCAAGCAGTCGGGCACCGCGACCCGGGCCTGTTCGTTCTATCGCAGTCCGATTGACCGGATGACCAATATCAATATCGACCCGGGCAATGACGGCACACTCGAAGACATCATCAAAGCCACCAAAGACGGCGTGATACTGGACGTTCCTGTATCCTGGTCAATCGGCTCAAATCGCGAGCACTTCCACTTCGGATGCGAAATCGCCTGGGAAGTCAAGGACGGCAAGCGCACCAAGGTATACAAGAACCCGACCTACCAGGGGCACACCCTGGAGTTCTGGGGCTCACTCGACATGGTTGGAGACCAATCCACCTGGGAACTCCGCCAGGTGCCCAACTGCGGCAAAGGTGAACCCAACCAGGTCATGGAACTGGGCCACGGTATCCCGGTAATGAGGTTCAGAAGTGTCCAGACCGGAGAAAAGGAGTAGCCATGCTTGAATCCAGAATTCGCGACCTGCTGCTCGCAGCCCGAAACAGCGCCCGTAAAAAGGGAATCAATGCCGAACTCTCATTGCACCGCGAGAAGTCCAGCCTGATCCGTCTTGGCAACTCCTCAGTCGCGCTTTCCACTTTTGAAGAGTTAACCCGGCTCGGTGTCTCAGTTCAGGATGGCCGCAAAGTCGGCTCATTCTCCCTGACCGCGGACATCACCTCTCAGGAACAGCTCCAGAGCGCACTTGCCCAGGCTCACGAGAACTGCAAAGCAGCCCTGCCTAAGAACTATGACCCGATTTTCGGCACAGTCGAAGAAGCGGTTGACGACTCCACCGGCTATGACCCGGCTCTTGAGAACCTTGCACCTGAAGCTAAAACCAAGCTCTGCGCCGGAGTCGTGAAAGCGCTCAAACCCAAAGGCAGCTATGACTTCTCCGGCTCCTGGTCATCCGGGTCCGCAGAAATGTACTACATCAGCACTGCGAACGACAATGAAGCCTATCGCCGGCTCACTGACTCCAGGTTCGTAATGGTGCTCAAGGAACAGAACAGGAAATGGGAGCTTTCGGTCGAACGCACCGCCAAGAGAACCGGCACATTCACTGCAGAAGACGTGGCTGCCGAGTTCGCAGCACTCCTGCCGATGTATGAAAAGAATGAAGGGTTCAAGACCGACATCGGACGCCAGCGCGTCATGTTCGGGCCCCAGGCCATTGCTGAACTGGTGATGCTGGCCATCTGGGGCGGATTCTTCGGCCGCTGGTTTGAGGAAAAGCGGGCCTACACCTCGAGTATGAAGTCTGGTGACAAACTGTTCTCCGAAGCGGTCACCATCACCGACGACCCGACCCATCCGGACGTATTCGGCATGCCATTCGACTTCAACGGCAAGATACGCCGGTCGTTCTCTCTGGTCGAAAAGGGAATCTTTCGCGGCGTGCTGTACGACAGCCTGACCGCAGCCAGGTACAAACGGCAACCCACCGGCCACGACCTTGAGAACTGGGACATCGTGCTGGCAACCGGTGATGGCCCGGCCGGTATTGAATCCGGCAGGAAACTGGCCGCAGATGCGCTCTACATACCCCATCTTCACTACATCCACCTGCCTGACCCGACCAAAGGCATGTTCACCTGTTCATCCCGGTTCAATGCCATGCGCCTGGAAAAAGGAGAATTTACCGCTCCGCTGTTCTCCACACGCGTCACCGACACCAGCCCCAACGTGTTCTCCAATGTGGTTGCCATAGCTCCGGATTCAGTGACTGTGAACGTATCCAGCACCTATGGCCAGCGCGAACCGACCGCAATGAGCGTGCCCGAATACCTGGTTTGCGATAACGTCCGGATTACCGACGTAGCCGACAGCTTCTAGCAAAGACGCGGAACCACTCTAGCCCGGCGTTTTCACCCTTTCCGCAGTTCGGCAACTATCTCACCCGCCGTATGCTTGGGCAATGGTACTGCGCAGTCTAGCCGGCGTCAGATGTCCCTGAGAAATGAATAGCAGCAAACAGAATCACTGTCTGGACTGCTGTCCGACCTGTTACTCTGAAGGATTGTCTGTCTGCGGCCTGGCGCTGTTCTTGCGGAGCACGAAACTGAGATACTCCCAGTGTCCCTTTCGGAATGACTCATAGAGCGACGTTCCCCTGGTCGCGGCGAACTGCTTGAATACCTTGCGGAAGAACCAGGGCACACTCCTGTCAATCAGCGCCAGTTTTCGCTCGTTGTCCAATTCCAGCGCCTTGAGAATGTTCCGGGTTATCTTCTGCTCCCTCACTACTCCAAAACCGGCCCGCTTCAACTGGTCGCGCAGAGAACCGACCTCTTTGCAGTATCTGCGGTCGGCAAACAGGAAATACCCATCCGGTCGCAGCAGCCGGTGAACCTCGACCAGGAAACGCCGCAGCGAACCGTAGCAATGTGACGACTCAACATTGACAACCGCATCAAAAGAGTTGTCCAGGAATGGCAGCAACTCGGCGTCGCCGTGGGCAAAAGAAAGACCGGGAGCAGAATGGTACCTGTTGCAGAAGTCGACCGCGGCCTCGGCAACATCAACCCCTGTCATCGAGCGCGGCCCCAGACAGCGGGCGATATACGAAGCGCCCCCGCCCCGGCCGCATCCGACCTCCAGGACGTCGCGCCCCTTCAGGTCAACCGCGCCGGCCACATGGTGATAAAGCTGAATACAATACCGGTTCGACTCATCATCTGCTTGCAGGGATAACTCCGAAGCATCGGGATTCAGGTCCACGTAGCCATAGTTCATGAAAACCATCTCCGCCTTCTTATCCAGCCGTGTCATGTACTGATACCACAACCGGACCGTAGTCCTGCCGATTGCCGGACAAATCCGGTAGACCAAATCGAGCAGCTTCATCATCGGCAGCCGCTCTGCGATTTTGTGAACCGGATTCCGAGTACCGCACGCGCGGTTGCCTGCGTCATCGGTAGACATGAGAGCTTACTTATACCAGAAAAACAGCAGAGTGCAACTCTTCCAGGCAACACCCATGCGCAGTATGGGTGACGCCGCCACATGACCGCAGATGTCGTTGTGAGGACGGCCTCCTCGGGCAACCGCACCAATCCGATGCGCAGCATCGCCCTGAGAGTGCAATCAAGGGTCTTTCCACTCGACCCCTTGACTCCTCGAGTCCTTTTCTCTATTCTAAGGGCGTTCCGACAATCTGTGCCGAGGTGGCGGAATTGGCAGACGCGCTAGCCTCAGGAGTTAGTGAGCGAAAGCTCATGGGGGTTCAAATCCCCCCCTCGGCATTTTCAGCTCTGAATTGAACCGCCAAGAACGCCAAGAGCACTCCGCTGACCGTTAGTCGCTTTCCGCCATTTTGCACTTTGACTTCTGCCCCGCTTCATGTCCTTTGTGCCCCTTCGACTCCGCTCAGGGCAAGCTTTGTGGTTATTCGTCCTCTGGGCGACGTCGGCGTTGTTGGCGGTTGGGTCCCTCACCCTCACCTCATTCCTCTCCCTCAAGGGAGAGGAGGTCTCTGGCGGCCTCTGCCATTTTGACTTCTGCATTCTGCACTTTGCCTTTTGACTTCTGCTTCCTTCTTGTGCCCTTTGTGTCTTTGTGTTTAATCTTCCTCTTGGCGTTCTTGGCGGTTTTGTCTTCTGTTCTCAGCGACTGGCCATTCGTCATTCCGCATTTGACATCCCCTCCTGTTTCCGCTAGTCTGCCGTAAATGGACAGCAACCTGGTGCAGGACAGAATACCAACACTGGGACAAACTCAAGCCCAAACCGAAAGGAGCTAGTATGCCGGCAAAGAAAGGTCTCGCCGCCATCAAAATAAAGGTAGACGCCAACCTCAAGGCCATCTATGGCAACAAGAAAACGCTGAAGGCGACCGAGTTGCTGAAGGGCCTGTCCGACTACGCCAACAAGCACAAACTGAAGACGAAGGGCGAGGGCAAAGGACTTGCGGCGTTGAGGGTCAAGGCCGATGCAAACCTCAAGGCAATCTACGGCAACAAACCCGAGGTGAAATGGTTTGACCTGATGAAAGGCATCTGGAAGTACATCGATAAGAAAGGCTTGCGCTAGCAACAGCCTGGCCTGTAAGAAGTCTTCAGGGCGGCGGGCTCTTCCGCCGCCCTTCGCTGTCTATTCACTGCCATTCGCCCCACCCCCTGTCATGGCAGACCCGCTTCTCCACAATTGGCTCTCCGCTCGCCTCTATTACTTCGGCAGAGTTCCTGACCCAGGCCTTGTCCGCCACTCAGCATCCGGTTTCTCTGTCATTCTGCTCTGCCGGAGGCGGGCGCCGTCAAGAATCTCTCCTGTCTCACTACCCAAGAACCGAAATAGAGCCACGAAGACACGAAGAACACGAAACGGAGAAGCAGCAACCGTGCGACCTGGAAGAGATAGGGTGACACCCTTGCCAGTTCTGGGTCCGGGAGGTTCATCTTTCGTGGGTTTCGTGCTTTCGTAGCCAATCCTATATCGGTTTTCGGGTCACTCCCTCTCCCTTGACGGGAGAGGGTTAGGGTGAGGGTAAGGGTGATACTCTTTCTCTTCTACCTTCCGCCTTCTGCCTTTCTGTAGTTCGTACAGCCATTCACGGTTGACATCGTTGACTTTTCTGCTACTTTATAAACTGGAACAGACAACAGTCTGCAAATAACGACTCTCTTGCGGTCGTCCGCCTCACACGGTTAGCGCCGTCTGATACTGCGCCTCCTTGCCGGACGGCCGCTTTTAATTCAACAACCACTCCCCGTTCCTTGTCATTGCGAGCGCAGAGCGCGCGGCAATCTTCCGCTCACCTGGCCGCAAGCTGTCAGCCGCCGGCTGACAACATTTGACATTGCCCTGGCTTTCCGCTATCGTTCAGTGAATGGGCGCGCAGAAGTCCTTTGGCAACCGGATTGTCACGCTGAATCCAGGAGGCTAGAATGAAGCGTTTCGAGTTGCTGCTTGATACCAACCCGCCCCGGAGCGCATACGCCGATGCCGACCGGATAGAAAAGGAAGGCGATGAATGGGTTATCTACCGGGGCGACGAGGTAGTCGCGCGGTACAAGGTAGCCAGGGTGCTGGGATACTCGATGATCGAGATAGAAGAAGGACTATAGCGGGCAGTTACCCGGACAAGCAGGACCCGGCTTGCCCGGAGCGGGAATTCCAGACCCGGATTAGAACAACTTGCGGCCCGCGAATGACGACTCTCTGGCGGTCGTCCATGTGTTATCCCACCCTTCTGTAACCTACAGACAGTCTACTCCGGACGGCCGCCTTTCGTTCTGTCACCCTGAGCGAACGAAGTGAGTCGAATGGGTCTCTCTGCGCTGAAAGCCGTCGGCCGCCAGCCATTAGCTGACATCATTTGACATCCCCTGTCTTTCCGCTATCGTCCGAGCAATGGAACACAGCAGCCCGCAGAAGCTCGTTGAAAGCCTGACTGCCCGACAGCGGGCCGCGCATAAGAGAGGAATAATTCTGGCGTCAATCGGGGGCGCTATGATGATTGCCCAGTTCGTCCTCCTGTTCATCATCGGCAGGAACTACGTGCCGGTGCTTAAATACCTCGGGTACGCGCTCTGGGTCGCAGGCTGCGTGCTTGGCTGGCTGCCCATCTTCACCTTCCGGCGGCTGGCCGGTGTTGAGAAAGGCAAGAGCTACATCCACACCAGGAAACTGGTCACGACCGGAATCTACTCAGTAGTCCGCCACCCGCAGTATCTGTCCTTCTTCGTCCTCACCTTCGCCCTGGCACTCATCGGCCAGCACTGGGTCATCATCCTGCTGGGCGCAGCCGCCTGCCCACTGTTCTGCTTCAGCTTCAGAGGTGCCGACGAAGGCAACACCGAGAAGTTCGGTGACGAATACCGCCGCTACAAAAAACAGGTGCCAGGGTACAACATCCTACTCGGGTTCATCCGCCACCTCGGCCGCAAGAAGCCCAGTTCGACGACAGATCGCCCACTGTAACCAGCGATGCGGGGGACCCTGCCAATGGCCGCGCTTGACATGCCGCCGAATCCGGCTTTGAATTGGGCATGCGGCAAGGACAACAAAGAACCGCTCTTGACACGCGGGCGATTTGGAGCAGAAGTTGACCGTGGTGAACGAAACCGGCCCGATAGGAAAACGGTAGCTGTCCCTGATGCCTTTATATTCCCTCCGCACCGGCAGCATGCGCACTCGCGCTTGACTTGGCACCGGGCCGGGCCATAATTGATCGCAGAAGACGTGAGGTGACCGATGAAGACAGTTGAAGAAGTAGTGGAGTTGACAAAGAAGCTTCCTGAGAGGCTCCAGGAGGAAGTCCGGGACTTCGCCCGTTTTCTCGGAGAGAAGAGGGCGCGTCCGACCCGCAAGAAACTGCGTCTGGACTGGGCTGGAGGCTTGAAGGATTTGCGCGACGAATATACCTCGGTCGAACTCCAACACAAGGCCTCGGAATGGCGGGCGAACGATGCTCTTGGTAGACGCTAACGTCTGGCTTGAACTGCTCCTGGACCAGAAACAAGCAGGGCAAGTACGTGACTTCCTGCGGGCGGTTCCTTTGGGCGAACTCGCCATAACTGACTTCGCCCTGCACTCGGTCGGGATTATCCTGACCCGCAACAAGAGAGACGACGTATTCGTGCGGTTCATCTCTGACCTCCTGGTGGATACAGGTGTGCGCTACGTGAGCCTCGACTTCGCCGACCTGCTGACTGTGGCCAAAACGAGAGAACGTCTTCCTCTGGACTTCGATGATGCTTATCAGTATGTCGCGGCAGAAAAGCACGGCTTGACCCTGGTCAGCTTCGATGCCCACTTCGACAAGACCGAACGCGGCAGGAAGACGCCCGCCGAAGTGCTTCAACCGCAATGAGGAGCATCGAAAGGCTCGTTACTTGACCCCTCGATTCCCTGAACCCACGGCTCCTGCTTTTCCTTGACACACGGGCGATTTGGAGCAGAAGTTGACCGTGGTGGAAGATAACGGCCCGGCAGGAAAACGGTGGTTGTCCCTGATTCCTACCCTGGCAGGGGAATCGCAGCCGTGGAGTTGACGACCCTGAGATGAGAAGGGTTATCGCGGAGATTGTCGAGAAGTTGATAGAAGGATGAGCTTCCAACACAAGGAACTGGCTGCCGGCCGGTGGTTTGAACTGAGCCTTGTGGAGCAACTGGCAAACGTCGGCAGTGAGGTCGAGCGGGCGATTCTGTGGAAGGAAAAGGCCAACAAAGACTACAGCACCAAAGCCATTGAGCGTGCGCTCGAGCTATTGTACCTGACTATTGCGGATGCAAAGAACAGAAAGCGCTTGAGGGAATTGACTCGACTACGGGAGGCGCTGGTTGACTACTTCTACGCTGACAACCAGTATGGTTCGTCGGACGAGCTGTGGAGAAACTACTTCAACGGTTTCGGCTATGCCGCGCGGGTGAAGCGGAATAGGAGTTGACCGTCGTCAATGACAACGGCCCGGCCGATAGCCGGAAAGAAGACGAAAACCCCAGCAATCCGAACGGGAAGATGTTAGAATGAAAAACCTGACCCCGTTAACTCCTTCCCGGTCTCTGTCCGTAGCTACCTCCATTTTGGGCTTCTAACCAGGTTAGAGACCGGAATGTCCCAAAACATAACGCCGCCGATAACACGCTGACGAAGCGAGGGTTACAGCGTTGGCCCTGCAAATGCCCGCTGTCCGGGGGGCAGTGGGCCCCACCCTCCCCTTCGATATGGCCTTTGTCACGGTTACCGACTCGGGCGTCCAGGTGTATATTACCGGGACAAGAACGTTCACGGAGAACACCTTGACCCCCCTTACCACCCCCCCCTTTCTCCGGGCCGAAAGAACAGCCTATAAGTCATGGCTTATCAATACATTATCTTGACTTATAAGCAGTTTCTTATCCCTCCAGAGGTGGGGGGGTGGGGTAGACCCCGGAGTTAGTCGGGGGGCTACCCCCCTTCCCACCTCCAATCGTACCAATTGCCACCTTGACTGACAAGTCTAACTGCGGACATGCGTCCGGCTCGGAGGCGGATGAACGCAGTGGCGGGCCGTCTCGGAGGTGACCCGCCTTTTCCTAGCCCGCCGGTCGCGATTAGACCGGTGGGCTGACGCTGGAAATAATGGAAGTAATAGGGACGTTACCCATATTTAGGAACCGGACGTTCGTCATAGTATGAATCCGGCTGCGGCCTGTTCTGCTACTGGCCTCCTTCTGACAATCTGGCTGCGGCAGCAAGCCTAGTCTATTCCCAGGCTGACTGGAATCGCTCGGTCAACCAATTCCAGAAGCTCAGGTTTGAGCTTGCCCAGTTTCTTCTTCAAGCGTGTTTTATCAATAGTTAGGACTTGAGCAAGGTTGACCATTGAGTCGTGCCGGAGGCCGCAACTCCTGGCAGGAATGAAAACAGTAACTGGATACCGCTTGATTGTTGTGGTAACAGCGGCAATGATAACCGTGGCCGCATACTGATTCCCGACATCATTCTGGATGATGAGCGCGGGTCGAATCCCGCGCTGCTCGCTCCCGCGTCCCGGATTGAAGTTGACGAGCCAGATTTCACCACGCCTTGGAAACCGCTTCTCAGTCGAGGATTTCAACACCACTCCTCAGGTTCTGCTCTGCGGTCTTGCGGTCCTCGGCCGCCATTGCCTGGTAGCCTTCCACCAGTTCCCGTTTCAGTTGCTTGCTGTACCAGAGCTTCAAGGCCTCTTCGACAAGAGCACTGCGGCTGATGCGCTGCTGGGAAGCCGTTCTATCCAGCTCATCCAGCAACTTCCGGGTAACAGATATAGTGACCTTCTCTTTATGCATCATACTACCCCTTTCTGTAGTCCAGAGCCGTCATACTTTGAGTCATACCAATTCTACTACCGAGATTTCCGAGGTCAAGGAGGGCGCTTGGCGGTCAACCCATTTCCGATTGCCGATTTTGGATTGACGAGCGGCCAAGAAAGACTGCCACGGCTCAGCCTCGCAGTGACATATCTGGTCTTGGCGCTCTTGGCGTGCTAGGCGGTTGAATCCGCTTTCCGCTGACCGCAGACCGCTGTCCGCACCCGACTTTGGACTGCGGGCTCGCGCAAGCGGTGGCGCAGCCACGCAAAGCTCCCGCTTTCATAGCCGGAAGCGTGCTTCCGGCAGACAAAGCGGCAGCACGCTGCCGCACTCCAAATCAGCCGGAGTCTGCGGTTTTGCCTTTTGCACTTTGACTTCTGTTCTTCTTTGTGCCCTTGGTGCCTTATATGTTATACTGGGTTCATGAGGCTCATGAAGTACAATTGTGGGACGCTGTAATGAAAACGGAAAGTTGTGACCCCGCCGGGAAGAAGACCATTGTGCCTTTATGGTTCGACCATCACACAAAGATTGTCTC
>JAUWNN010000164.1 GCA_030612625.1 Caldifarciminota bacterium | reverse complement strand
GCTCGAATCAATAACCGGAATCGGCTCAGGCATCGCACGCAAGATTCACGAGTACCTGACCACCGGCAAGATGAAGAAGCATCGAGAAGCCGTTACCGGTCTGCCTGAAAGCCTCTTTGCTCTGCTCAATCTTCAGGGCCTTGGCCCAAAGACGCTCCGGCTCCTGCACGAAAAGCTCAAGGTCAACAACCTCAAAGACCTGAAGCAAGCTGTCAGGAACGGCTCTGCCGCATCTCTGCCCGGCATGGGCCAAAAGAAGGTGGCGAATCTCGGCCGGGCGATAATGCTGAGTGAATTGACCGGTGACCGGATGTATCTGAACCAGGCTACTGAGCTCGCCGAAGCTGTAATCAGCTATCTCAGAGCCGGCTCAGATGCGAAACAGTTGACCTGTGCCGGGTCTTTGCGCCGGGGCAAGGAAACAGTCGGCGACATTGACGTCCTGGCAACCGGCAGGAACCCGGGCAAGATTGTGAAACGGTTCGTTTCTCACCCGCGCGTCAACCAGGTGCTTGCGGCCGGAAAAACCAAAGCCTCGGCCCTGTTCCGGACCGAAACCGACCTGCGCCAGGTTGATTTGAGGATTGTTGACCCTTCCTCTTATGGTGCCGCCCTCCAGTATTTCACCGGGTCGAAGGACCACAATATAGCACTCCGCTCCCTGGCCCAGAAAAGGGGACTCAAGATTTCCGAGTACGGCGTGTTCCATGGCAAGAAAAAGGTAGCCGGCAAAACCGAAAAGGCGGTCTATGCCGCGGTCGGTCTCCCCTACATCGAGCCGGAGCTACGCGAAGACCGGGGCGAAATCGAGGCCGCAAGCAAAGGAGAACTGCCGAAGCTTGTACAACTCAAGGACATCAAATCTGACCTGCACATCCACACCAACCAGTCGGACGGAAGCTCCACTCCCGAAGAAATCGTTGCCGCATGTAAGAAACGCGGCTACACTCACATCGCCATTACCGAGCATTCGGTCTCAGCCGGCTATGCCGGTGGCCTCACTGCTCCTGAGCTTCTGCGCCATTGCGATTGGGTGGACAGATTCAACTCCAAGTCCAGCAGATTCAAGATACTCAAAGCGAGCGAAGTGGACATCACTACATCGGGAAACATGGACTACCCGGACAGAGTCCTTGCCCGGCTTGACTTCGTTATCGCCTCAATCCACCAGGGGTTCAGAAAGGATGCGACCAGGAGGATGTGCGCTGCCCTGGAGCACCCGCTCGTCCACATGGTCGCCCATCCGACCGGCCGTCTTATCGGCAAGCGGGAAGGGTATGACATCAATTTGGAACGGGTAATTGAAACTGCCGCTCGTCATCACAAGATACTTGAAATAAATGCCTTTTACGGCCGGCTTGACTTGAACGACGTGTGGGCCCGCAAGGCAAAACAGGCCGGAGTCAGACTGGCGATAGACACCGATGCCCACGCAACCAAGGACCTGGACTGGATGAAATACGGTGTGCTTACCGCGCGCCGCGCCTGGCTTGAGAAAAGAGACGTCATCAACACCCTGACCCTGAAACAGCTCCTCAAGTTACTCAAGTCAATCCGCACCGGCTGAACCTCAAAAGGTTCAACTCACCTTCTTGCACTTTGCCTTCTGACTCCTGCCTTTGTGCCCTTGGTGTCTTTGTGTTTAGTCTTCCTCTTGGCGGTTAGGTCAATGACGAATGCCGAGTTCCGAATGCCGAATGAAGGACAGCAGAAGATTGCCGCAGTCGCTTCGCTCCTTCGCAATGACAGGAAGGAAAGCCACTGCGGCTACTTACCCCCATGTCATTGCGAGGGCAAAGCCCGAAGCAATCTTCTGCCTTCTTGCCTTCTGCACTCTGACTTCTGCCTTCTGACTTCTCCTCATCTATGTTCATCTGTGTCTATCTGTGGTTCATTCTTCCCTTGGCGTTCTTGGCGGCCTTGGCGGTTCATCTCTTCTGTGTCCATCTGTGTTTATCTGTGGTTCATTCTTCGTGTCTTTGTGTTTAGATTCTGCGGTTTGCCTTTTGCACTTTGCACTTTGACTTTTGACTTCTGCCTTCTGCGTTCACCTATGGTCCCTCTTGTCTCCAGAATCCCCCACCCGGCGTGCCAGCCAATGGCAGGCGTCGAGCAGCTCTTCACGACCTCCAGGCCCGTGCTCGCCCCCAGTCATCTCCAGTTCGGTGACAACCCCCTGGCTGTTGAACAACTGATGCATCGCCTCATTCTCGGCCCGGTTCCAATCCTCGGTCCGTGTCACCAGATAGACGAAGTGACCTGCGACTGTTTCCCATACCGCAAGCGGCAAGGCACCCCGGTGAGCGCAGACCGCAACAACTCCCTTGACCATGTCCGGATGAAGGAACATTGAAACCAGCGCTTGAACCCCCTGGCCGGAGAACCCGAAAATGAAAACCCGGCTTGAATCAACTGTCTCTATGCTGACCAGCTTTCTCAGAGTCCCTGTAATGTCGGCATCATTGAGCAGCATGTCCCGGTGATTGCGACTCCGGTGGCAGGTGGCAAGAACCCAGCCGAGCGAATCCCCGACCAGCCGGAATGAATCAAGGTCAGCCGGCCCGGCACCGTTGCAGTGCAGAATCAAGAGGCCCGGCACCGGCGTGCTGACCGTCTCAGGCACATAGAAACAGTCAGAATCAGAGTCACACTCAATCCCGGACAGGGCCAGAGAGTCCTGAGCCCGGACAACCGCACACAGCAGCACGAGTCCGCTGACAACCAATCTGAATCCCTTATCGCCGGACATTGAACCCCAGAACAATAGCAATCGTGCCGAAAATGATATTGGGCAGCCACGCGGCAAGGGCCGGGCTTATCAAATGTGACGTGCCATAGGCACGGCTCATCTGAATCGCGCCCCAGTACAGAAACGAAACCAGCAGCCCAAGCCCGAGACCGAACATCACCCCCCCGCGTTTCAACCGCACCGAAAGCGGAAGCCCGAGTAGCACCACAACCAGGCCGATAAGTGAATAGGAAAACCGGTAGTGGTACTCCACCTCCTCATCGGCAACATCCTCACCGGCCCGCCTCATCCGGTCGATGTATCGCCTCAAAGCCAGGGTCTGCGTTTCATACACTGGTCGTGGAGTCCGGGAAAAATCGTCCGGGGTCTCAGCGATTGCCTTAAGAACCAGGGTATCATGGCAGGAGAGTTCTTCTGAACCGTCCGTGCCGAATACGCGCACCACAACGTCGTACCCGACCCAGGTGCTGTCGCGATAGAACGCTTCCCGACCATCAATCCTGCGCTTCACCTTGCGGTCCGAGCCCAACTCTTTGATGCTGAAATCGCGCAGCACTCCGCTCGACTCAAACTCCTTGATAAAGAACACTCTGCCGGCTTCACCCACGAAATAGACATCCCGCCGCTTCTGGGACTTGGGCACTACCCGCCTTTCAATAGTGTAGCGGCGCAGGTCACTGAGCCGGGCATTGCAGGGAATGGCCACAAACTCATTGCCGACAAGATAAATCACCACAGTAGCAAGCCCCAGTGCAACCGCCGGCACAAACAACCGGACAACCCGCACCCCGGAGCTTTCAAGCGCGTGCAGTTCCCGGTACCGGGTAAGCTGACCATAGACCACAAAGACCGCAAGCAGCAAGCTGACCGGGTAGAGCAGGGTTATCGCGGCCGGCAGGTTGTAAGCATAAAAACGCAGGATGTTGAACACACTCACCTTCCGGCTGGTGAAGTAGTTCAGCTCCTCAAACAGGTCAATGAGCAAGTAAATCACGACCACGGACAGCAGAGCCAGGAAAGCGAACTTAATGATTTGCCCGACGATATGCCGGTCAATCACCTTCATGCTTTCCCCCATCGCCAGAACACCGGTCGCTCGAAAAAGGCCCGGCCTAACAGCTCGACAACCGGCACCACCAGAATGATATTGGGCAGCCACATCCCGAAGAAAGGCGACAGCCGGCCTGAGTCCGCAAGATTCTGCCCGGCAAGAAGCAGCACATAATAGACCGCAAAAAACACCAGCCCGACGATGAAGCCGGTGCCTATCCCGCCCCTCCGCAGCAGAATCCCGAGCGGTGCACCAAACAGCAGGAAAAAGAAGCATGAGAACGCCAGGGAAAGCTTCTTCTGGAACTCAACCTGGTAGCGCGCGGTCTCCAGTCGCTTGTACCGCAATCTTGTCCGAAGCTCATCCAGTTTCAGCCTGCCCGGTTCATTCCGGGCTGCCAGCTCCTTTGCCTCCTCGACCCTACGCTCGATGTCCCCAACCTCCTTGCGCAGACGGCTCGCCTTGGCCAGCAGTTGAGGCAGCATCATCTCCTGGTCGCTTCGGTACTCCCGGTCCCGCCTGATTAAGTCAATATCCATCTGGACGTTCATCACATGCCGCTTGAATGAAATCCGGCGATAGCTATTGTCCTCGCCCAGTTCGTGCATCTCGCCGTCGTAAAGGGTAAGAATCATGTACCGGTCATCAGCAGTATAGGCAATCTCGCCTTTGGGCGCGGTTACAAAGCCCGGGCTCTGCTTGCCCTTCTTGCGCTCGAATATGGCAACGTTCTTCACCCTGGACCGCCGCTCGTCAATCGTCCCGATGTAAATCATGTAAGTGCCAAAGTCGTCCATGAAAACGCCTTCCCGAATCCGCAGGGCCGGCTTCTTCCGCGCCACATCGGTCAGAAGATTGCGGACCCGGTGCTGGGCCTCGGGCACAATGAATCCGTTGAACCCGACCATCACTACCATCAGCAGGGCGCACGCCACCACGGTCGGAGCAAACACTTTCACCAGCATAACCCCGGCCGCCCGAATCACCCTGATTTCGTTATCCTGGGCCATCCGGCCGAAAGTAACCACCCCGGCAATCAGACTGCCGAGCGGCGCACACACGCTGACTACAAAAGGCAAGGACAGAACCATTATCTCACTCACCACTGCAACCGCCACCCCTTTGCGTACCAGCAGGTCGGCCAGCAGAAACAGCCTGTCCATCAACAGGACAAACGCCAGGATTACAATAGCCAGGAAGAACGGCGCGGCAAACTGTTTCAGCGAATAGCGCTGAAGAATGGTCACGTCAGATAATAGTCAGCCCCTTTCCAGAGTCAACGCAGGGCCGGAACCTGGGAATCAATCCTTCGCTACTTCAAGCACAAAGAACGCCGGCGAACCGGTCTTGTAGACGGCCCGATACCTATCCGGCTCTTCCCGAAGCACCGGGTTGAGAAAACACAAGGTCAGGTTGGTCCACTGGAAATTGTCAAACAGAATGTAGTCGCTCTTATCAATAGCCGCCCTGACTTCTGCATGGTCGTGGGTAAACGGGTAGCAGAACGACTTGTGTCCGGACAGGAGATAGACAAACTCCGGCTTTCTTGCCAGCACGACCCGGTCTTCAGGGATGTTCTTATCTATCCATTCAATCGCCTCAAAGTAGCAGCACCAGTCCTGAGTGTACCCGGCATACCGGTCCCCGTTCAGATACCTGATGTTGTTCCTGATTGCGGCCCCGGCCATCCGGCCAATCTCAATGCCGTTCAGCAGAACAAGTATGCCTGCGAGCGCCGGCACAATGTATTTCCACCTGACTTTCCGTTCCAGCCAGAAAAGGCCGACAAAGATATATATCACCAGAACCGGCACAAGCGGAAGCAGGAATCTTTCGCCTGCCCATAACCCGGGCCAGCCCAGAAGCACAATGACGGCCAGTATCGAATAGGCTTCAATAACTGACCTGTTCTTCGCTCTTCGCACGAACCCGACAATAACCAGGGCAGCGAACACAGACCCCACTATCCATGACACCACCCCTGGTTCGAGCAAAGGCAACAGACCTATTGGCAGTACAAAGAAACAGTACTCGACAAAGTTGCGCCAGACCCGGACCACCAGATCAAGCACCCCTGCTTTTCCGAGTTCAGCAATGTACGGATTCTTGGCCAGCAACTGCTCCAGGTATGTCTGCTCCTGTCCGACCTTTGCATTCCTTATCTGCCAGGGCACAAAAGCCAGCACAAAGAGCAGTGCGAATATGCCCAGGTATTTGTACTGCTTCTTGAACAGCAGGAAAAGCATCACCCCGAGAACCAGCGAAATGCCCGCGGTCCTGAGCAGGAGAGCGCAAATCGCAAACCCGAATGCAAACCAGTAGAACCGTTTCCTGGCCGGTCTTGCCTTGAGCAGGAAGTATATTGTCCCCATGGAAAAGCACAGGAACGGAATTTCGGTGAGAACCTCATTATTGTAGCTCACGAGCATCGGGATTGACACCAGAAAAGCCATCACCACCCAGGCCTTTTTCTTGAACAGGTGCTCACATATCCCGTACATGAAGAACACCGCCACAATCCCGGCCAGCACAACCAGCAGCTTGGCCCCTAGAACGTTCACTCCGCCTGACAGTATGTGAACCAGCGAAAGCAGCACCGGAAACCCGAGAGGATAATTGGTATGGGCCGGCTCATCCGGCAAGTGGAGCTGCACATATCCCTTGCCCTCAACGATTGACTCGGCAAGCATAAGATAAACCGCATTATCTCCGCCGACCGACACCTTCGGGTCAAACAAAAGAACCGACAACAGTGTATAGACCGCAAGGAACACCAGCAGCCATCCGTTCCTCTTTGCCCAACTCTGCCTGACCATAACCCCATCATAATGTCACCGGACCTTGCGGTCAACAGCTCCAGGCTTTCCCTTCTGCCCGCTGCCATCTCTGCGTCCTTGGTGTCCTTAGCGGTCTTGGCTTTTGCACTTTGGCTTTTGGCCTTTGACTTCTCCTCATCTGTGTCCATCTGTGTTCATCTGTGGTTCATTCTTCGTGCCCTTTGTGTTTAGTCTTCCCCTTGGCGCTCTTGGCGGTTGAGATTCTTCGGCTTCGCCATCTGCAGATTCGACCTCTTGACTCAGCCAGCATCGTTCCTAGAATCCAGTTACCTGCCGAAGTGGCGGTTCTGCGGAGATGACAAGACTTTCCTTACCGCAGCCGCCGCAAGGCGAATGGAATGAGCCGAAGTGGCGGAACTGGCAGACGCAGTGGACTCAAAATCCACCGTCCAGTGATGGACTTGTGGGTTCGACTCCCACCTTCGGCATCTCTCCCGCCCTTTGTGTCCTTCGTGCCTTATATGTTATACTGGGTTCATGAGGCTCATGAAGTACAATTGTGGGACGCTGTAATGAAAACGGAAAGTTGTGACCCCGCCGGGAAGAAGACCATTGTGCCTTTATGGTTCGACCATCACACAAAGATTGTCTC
>JAUWNN010000129.1 GCA_030612625.1 Caldifarciminota bacterium | reverse complement strand
CAGGCAAACGCTGCGACATAGACCAAGACCAAAGCCGAGACAAAGGCTGCGACATAGACCAAGGCAAAGGCCGGCACAAAGCCCAGGACAAAGACCGAGACAAAGGCTCAGACAAAGACCAAGACAAACGCCGATACAAAGACCGGCACAAAGGCCGAGACAAAGGCTGAAACAAACTCCGTCACAAAGGCTGAAACTAAGACCGAGGCAAACGCTCCCCTAAACGGCCCCTGGGAGACCCACCCCTGAATTTTCTACGGCCGCTTTGCCCATATCGGGATATAACTCTGTGGAAGCAATGAAAATCGGCCCAGGCAAAAGGGCCGGAAAGGAGTAACTTATGGAAGACTATGCCAGACCGCTCAAGCTGAACCGGGACCTGAGCCGGGTCCTGGGCCAGATGCGCTCGGGTAAGACCCCGGCCGTGCTTTTCGGCCAGGAGCCGGACCTTTGCGACCAGGCGCTCAGAAAGATTACCGACCCGATGCTTGAAGGTGCCGGCCTGATGAAAGTCAAGCTCGACCAGTACCGCTGGTTTGTGCGCGAACTGTCGAAACTGTTTCGGACCAAGTCCGGGTTTGAACTGGCATTCCACATCGAGCTGTGCATGCGCAAATGGCTGAACTTCGGCCTGGAAATCAACACCATGCAGTTTCTGATTTGCGAAATCGACCGGCAACTCAAAGAACTGGCTGGTACACCACTCGAACTTTCTGGTTCGGAGGCGAAACATGAAGCACAAGAAACCGAATCAAGCTGAAATCCGCGCCCGAATCAAGCGATTCCTGGCCGGCTGGGAAGGGACCGATGCCAGGCTCAGAGCGGTAGACAAGCAGTGCCGCCGGTACGAGCTCAAGCTCAAGCAAGGCCAGGTCAAACCAAGGGCTGACTCTGACCTGAAAACCCAGGCCGAACGCTACCGCGCCGCAGCGGAACGGGACAGCGCCCGGAACTCGCAGGTCAAAGCGCTCTTATCCAGCAAAGGTGTGCTTTACTTACAGTTCTTTCACTACCTCAGCTTTGCCCGCCACATTGACAAGCTCATGCGCCAATACTCAGGCCAGCCCCTGCGCATTGAAGCGCTGACCGCAATCGGCCGCTGGGTCACAATGGGCCTGGACCAGAAGGTCCTTGGAGCCATCTGCGAGCAGGTATTCAACATCACGCTGTTGGTCTGAGAGTTCTTGGCGGTTAGCTGTAAGCGGTAGGCTGTCAGCGGAGCGCGGTCAGCTATTTCGCATTATGTCCCCGACATTCCCAACGACCCGGAAGAGGTCCGGGACCAGACCTTCCGCCTGGGCATCAACATCGTCAGCTTTTTCCTGACAAACTAGCGGCTGGCGTCTCACAGCACCCTATTGACATTCCGGGAAGTCCCGGTTATTGTTTCTTGAACAGGAGCAGTAAATGGTCAACTTCAAGATTGTGGTTGAGAAGCATCCGGACGGCTTCGTGGCCTATCCGCTCGGTCTCAAGGGGGTCGTAGTCGGAGAAGGCGATACCTATGAAGAGGCTCTCGCGGACGTGCAATCGGCCATCCGGTTCCATGTCGAGACCTTCGGCGCGGAGACGGTCAAGTCCGACTCCCCGGTCCTGGAAGCTTTCCTCACCGACACCGCGGTTCCGATCTGATGGGCAAGTTCCCGGTTGACGCTCCCAGGAGCAAAGTCATCCGGGCGCTGGAGGGTCTGGGATTTCGCCTGGTCCGTGAACGCGAACACATTGCGATGGTGCGTGAGAACCCGGACCGGACCCGCACTCCGCTCACCATGCCCAATCATCCCCGAATCAAGGGTTCAACACTCAGAACCATCTGCACTCAAGCCGGCATCTCCAGGGACGAATTCATCAAGGCCTACGAGCAGACTTAGCCGACAGCGGCAAGCGGTCCTCGGTCAGCGGGCCACCCCGGAATCTGAAGCGTAAGAAAGGCTAAAGTCACCGTTTGCCCGCAAACTCGACAAACTCTGCCGCAGCGGCATCTGGGGCGAGTCCCTGCAAATCGAGACCGCACTGCATCTGGACCTGTGGCAGGGCCGGGGACTCAGCCGCAGCGTTCTGGAGGCGATTCGGACCGAGGTATTCGGCATCGCCCCGCCTTCTCTTCCATAGGGCACTGCGCCTGGCGCTTGTCCCTTTTCGTCATTGCGAGCGACCTTTCTCTTCAGTGCGAGGAGCCTTTCCTATCAGTCATTGCGCACGGCGCAGACGATGCCGCCGAGGCATGGAGCGAAGCGACGCGGCAATCTTCCGCCTCAGTATGTCGTCGTCCGTCGTTCGGAATTCGCCATTCGCAATTGTCGCGGGTGGTCTGCGGCCTACCCCGGAACTTGAAGCATGTGAATGGTATGATGCCCTGGATGAACCCAATAATCCCTTACTGTGTCCCCGGAACTCCCCCGGAACTCCCCGTTTCCAAACCACAAACCTCTTGTGACAGGGGTGTCCTGGCTGGAAAATCCTACTTCGCGACCGGCCGGGGACAGCGTGCCGAGTCGCAAGGTCTTGAGTAGCCGAAGGTTAAGCGAAGATGTCGCCCCTCCCTTTTTGTACTGAATGTGGCAGGAAAGCATAGAATACCACCGAACCGGACCGCCTGATGCGGTGCGGCACAGCGTGACAGACACGGCTGCCGCGTGCCTTGACAGCACTTCTCGGGGTCATATACTTGCCCGTCCAAACGGAGGTGAAGTCGTGACTGATAACAACCTATCCCTTGCCGGGCAGCCGGGCAAACAGGCTGACTCACCGCACTGCCTGCTGGCAGATGCGTCAATCTTCATCGGTATGACCTCTCTGCCGGTCGGAGACGAACTCGGTTTCTTCAGGGAAATGAACGAGTTCTTCGCTACCTACCGCAGCGGGGTCGTCAGCCTTCTCACGAACGCAGATAAGTGGGAGGGGTCCTTCTATCAGCCAACTCCATATCTCCTTCTGGGCTCATTCGACGTGGCGTTCCTGGCACTGATTGACGACTTCGAGTTTCCCGTGCAGACGTTCCACCCTCTGCACCCCGATTTCCCCGGGGCGAACGACAAGCCGCAGCGCAACTTCGCGCACCGCACTCTCATCGGCCCTTGCCCGCGCTGGGCCCCGAATGACCCTGGAGGAAAGCTCATTGAGCTTGCCAAGCGCACGTTTCTCCGGGACGAACCATCGCCGCTCGTGGGCCTCTGCCAAGTTGAGGTGAATACCTGCTTTCACATCGGCGGCGGCGGCAACTTCATCCGGTGTCTGCTGAAGGCGATCAACTCTCTGTTCCGGTTGATGTTCAAAGAGAAGGAGGAGGGGCCAGACGAGCAGACCGAGCTGGTGATTCTTGAGGGCTTCTCCTGGCACGAGCTTACCCTACTCGTGTTTTCCGACTCCTTCAAGAAGATAAGTGACTTCATCATGCAGGTCCGCAGCCTGACACTGCTGGACATGGGCCTGCTGCTCTACCGAACGCAGAAGGGAAAGAGAGAGGCGGCCGGGAAAAACTACTACGATGTCGACGACCCCCGCACGACCACACTATGTCAGCAGGAGTGGGACACCTTTGTCGGCCTTGGGCAGGTCTACGAGTTGGCGCCCGTGAATGCCCGTATCACCGCCGCCGACGAAGCAGTCCGTCGGCAGTATCAGACGCTGGGGCAGGAGAAGCTCGATGCACTAGTCCGCTGCCGGTGTTCGGCTCCTGAAGAGTACTACAAACAGACGGGAACGATGCTGAAACCGCCTTACGGCACCCATGTGCTCTACAACACGGCCACAACTCTGGGCTTCTCGGCCCATCTGCTAAGACAGCCGCTTGAGAAGATGTATGCCACCGGTGATAATCAGCCCAATCTTGAAGCGGCACTCACCGCCCTTTGTTCCCAGGATTCTCCGTTGAACCAAGTCGCCACCAAGGACGAGGTGTGCGCAATCCGGCGCTGGATGACCAAGGCCGGCCACGACATGGTTGCGATAGATGCCCTACGCGGCTCCACTGTCCGGAACGCCTGCGACTTTGCGCCAACGCCCGGCCGGTTCGATTTCATCTACCCGTGCGAGTACGACCCTGGGTCCGAGAACCAGCCCGGGACACTGAAGTTCAAGACGACGAGCTCGAGGCAGCTCATCGAGGAAATGGTGGTGCAGAGGCTCCGGGTCAACCAGTGGCGCTCTACGCAGGGTAAGGTCGCTAACGAGCCCAACCCGGGTATGCTCTCGGTGTACACAACTGTGGCCTTGCCACCCGAAAACCCGATGGAGCAGGCTCTCCCCGCTGGCCACTGTAACGCCGATGAGGTCCGCGCGCACTTTGCCTACACGAAGCGCGAGGTCGCCGAAATCCTCCAACACCTCAAGGCCCTGTCCGCATCCAAGGTGCTGACCGGCCGGGTGCTCAACGCCCTTGCGCTCTTCAACGAAGGAATCCGGGACAACTTCCTGTTCAGCAGCTTCCTTGAGCTCAGGCCGTACACCGAACGGATAGTGAAGCTAATCAGAAGTCAGGCTGAGAAAGGTGACGAGAACCCTGCCGATATTTCGGATGAGCTGAACAAGCTTGTTGACAACTTCGAAATCGGCTGGCGGAACCGGTTCTTCGGCGGGTGGCGGCTTGGTGAGGTCACGGATTTCAACCTTGAATTCAAGGGCGGCATCCAGCAACTCGCCTCGGCGTTCCATGGTGCTTATCGGATGCTGAGCTGGTACTTCACTCGTGACCTCAGCGCGCTGGCGGTCGTTGCCGGCTGGCCTTCGATTTCGGTTCTGGCCGGCGCGGTCAGGCTCAACTTCCTTGACATCTTCAAACCCGAGTTCTTCTGCGCACGCGCAGGACACGAAGCCAGCGAGCAACTGCTGAGGCTCACTGACGCGGAATGGGCCATACTCAGGTGCCGTCTGCTAGACGAATCAAAGAAAGAGGCGACGGCTTGGCGCGATTGTCTGACCCGTCTGTCGCTGGATGCCTTCTCAGGGGACGCTAAGCAGAGGAAGAAGAAGGAACTCCAGGACTGGGCTCGCAGTTTCTCGACCAAGCTCCGGGTGCCGATAGACAACAATGACGCCAGACTTCTTGCACTCTGGAGAGAGGGCCTCCAGGCCGCCCTGGAGCCGGAGGGCGAGGATAGTGCCAGTTTCTTCGACCAGTTGTATGCTGACATGTGCAACTACCGCACGGTCTTCCTTGCCGACCATGGGCTGTATGCCTTTGGGTCGGCTGCCAGTTTTGTCGTTGACCCAGTTCATTGGGGAAAATCCGGCGTCGTGGACGAGGCAGCGGTGTGGGAGGCGTTGCTTCGATGCTCCTTGGCGATGCTGGCATGGGTTCATCCCGATGACCGTGCAGGCCGAGATGATGTACGAAGGGCGCTCAAGGCATACTGGCATGAGCTGGCCAGCGAGTCTCGCGTCGGTGCCGTGTTCAGTCTCGCCGAGTCGCTGATTCGACTCGCCCAGGAGCACAGCAAGGCTAGGAAGCAGGCGATGGTACCTGGCAAATACGTTTATGGCCAGCTTGCTGACGTGGGCGACTGGATTGAGGCAGCCAGGTTCTTTGCCAAGAATAGCCTGCCCACGAAGCTACTGGCTGCCGAGCTAAGCTCATTTGGCCGAGAACTTAAGTCGGACGGCATGAAAGAGACATATGAGAAGCACTTTCTGAGATCAAAGGATGAACCGAGGTCTTCACGGTTGCGCTCGTATGTCACTCATTCTGAAGGTGGCACGATGTCCCGCGTGGACGAGGCGTATGCCTGCTTGAAGTCAGGCAGAGCATATGTTGGCGGACAGGCACGGCACCTTCTTCGCAATATCGAGCGCAATAGCTATCCCTTCGAAGCAGATAGATGGTTTGACTTCTGCGACACCATAGCCTTGATGTATGCCTATCTCAAGCTAATTAAGAACGAGAGCGGAATTGATGACCCTGGCAAGCAGAACAGGATGATTCTACAGCGGGACAAGGAAGGCAAAGTGCTCCCGAAGCCGAAAGATGGAGGAAAATACGCCCGGCTTGTGTTTGATTCCAGGGGCGGGTCGTTTACATTCGACCCTGAGTTCAGGCGGAAGTACTTCATGTGGCGGTCGGCCCTTGTGATGTCCGTGTACGACATCGCAGAAAAGGCCAAACTGGTGTATTGCGACCAGTTTCTCAGGTTGAATGAATCGTCGCGAGGAAAGAGCGGGCCTTCCGGGCAAGCCGAGCCGTGCGTGTAATGCCGCGGCCTGTATCTGCGTATCTTGAGCAGCACTCTGTTTTGGGAGTACTACCATGACTGGAATAGACAACGAAGAACTGCTAAAGGCTCTTGCGGCAGTAGAGGAAGCGCAAGAGCGCGTTCGTGCTTTGACCGAGGACTTTGTGCGGCACCGCATTGCTGGTCGGAACAAGCTTGACCCAGGAGAGTTCGACGCCCTGATTGAACGGATATACAGACACCTGTTCGGCGCGGTCGGTGCATTCGACCTGGCCCGGTCCCCCAAGCCCACAAGTGCCTTTTCCTGGTTCATGACCTGTGTGGACCACGCGGCAGCCGACTGGGCCCGTCGGAACAAGAAAGTCGTACTCCAGCCTCTTTTGGGTCCTAAAGGAGAGGAACCACCTGACACCAGCAGGATGTCGCTTGAAGCAGAGCATAAGCACAAGTCAGCACTAGACGACCTGTGTTCGGCGCTGGCCCAGCTCAAGACCGACTGGGAACGGGAGATACTCCTCCTGCCCCTGCTCTTGGGTCGCATCGACTACCCCAGGATAGTCCAGATTATGGATTTGCCCTCGATCGGGGACGCTCGGGTCCGCATGTATCGAGCAAGAGAGCATATGAAAGATATCCTTGCTGGTCTAGGCTGGGACCCCGACAGGGTCGCGGATGTGTTCCGCTGAGGTAACAGGTAGAAGAACGGGCACTTACCGTTATTGGCTATGGTGTCGGCACATGAATGTGTAATGTTTTGGGGTGGCGCTGCGTATCTTGATGATGTCCCTAGTGTTGCATTCCGCAATCAACATGATGAGGGTTCTCTCTGTAAGCCCAAGTTTCTTGGGCAGTTATGTGGCGGCAGAGGCCCCAATGCCATCGTATTACTAGAGGAATGCAACACTAGGCCATATGCGCTTTCTAGGCCTAGGGTGATTGTTGGTTAGAATGACTGAAAAAAGGAGTTGACTTAGCATGAACGACGAACGGAAAAGTAAGGTAACAGAAGCTGCTGACGAATGCCTCAAGGTGCTGCTGGACAATGATGACCTGGAAGTTGGGGTGTTTCTTGAGAACTGGGCAGAAGAGCATGATATCCCGCAAGACCAACTGACGGATTTCGTGGATGGTGCCCGAGCCCAGCTTGCGACGCAGGTCGCTTTTAGTTCGCTAGCGGACAAAGTAACCCCTCTAAGCGACATGCCCGAGGGCCTTGACAGTGAGGAGTACACCCGGAGTCGGACGTATTCCCTGCACTCGGAAGTGTCGGCGATGTTCGTGCGCCGACAGCGAAAAGGCTGGCGTGCTCCGCAGGCCGAGGAAGAGGAATAGGACAGCGGGACTGACAGCGACGACCAGGACAAGCAGTAGGCATTCGCTGAAGGTGCGCTGATGCGGTCGGCAAGAGAATTGGCGATGACATGGTGATGATGGCCGGGCGCGCGCCACCATGTACCTTGTAGCTTAGCGCCCGGGCCCGGGTCACGACTTCACCTCCGTGAAGGTCGGCCCGGGCTCCTTTTTTGCTTAGTGTGGGGTTCGGTATCTTCTATGTAATACTCTCGCGGGTGACTGCGTATCTGGGGTAATGACAAGCACGATGCCTCACCGTGTTTCGGCCCCACGAATAACAGCAGCATCTGCGCGTGGTCCGCCGTAACTTGGTTAGCCCCAATCCTCGGTTTCACCACCGAACTCACGCCCCTACTACCTGCTTCACCAACCTTTCTCCAGGAAAACCCCTTGACAAGCGTCTGATGTTATGCCTGGGGACGGACTGCGTATCTTGGGCGAACGTAAGCATGACTAGTAATAAGGAGAAAGTATGTTGCACCTGAACATGACCGACAATGTGAAGACAGCGCTGGGTGACATGCGCCAGTCGGACAAGCCATCAGGGCTGTTTGGCGTCGACCTTGTAGCCTGTGATAAGTGGCTTAGACGACAGACAGATGAACTGCTGACCGCAGCTGGAGTGACTGCCGCCCCACTTGACGCCTACCGTGAATTCGAACGACAGGTGGGTATGCACTACCGCACGAAGACCGGCTATGACCTCGCGTTCAACATTGAGCTGTGTCTGAGGCGATGGTGTGACTGGGGCCTGGACTCGGGTATGCTGCAGACATTGGTCTGTCGTATTCACCAAGAACTATCAGGGCGAAGGGGAGCTTCCCAATGAAGTCTTTGGCCTTTACCAGTCAGACGCGCGCGTTTTTGGACGAGATTCGGGACTCGGCTGAGCCGACTGAAGTGTACGGC
>JAUWNN010000088.1 GCA_030612625.1 Caldifarciminota bacterium | reverse complement strand
CGCCTCACGGAAAAGGCACAAGGCACAAGGCATAAAGCAGCACGCAGATGGCTGAAGGCAGCAGGCAGAAGGCAGAAGGCAGAGTGCAAAATGCAAAAGTCAAAGTGCGAAATGCAAAACCGAAGACCCCGCTGTCATTCTGAGGCGAAGCCGAGGAATCTCAACCGCCAAGGCCGCCAAGAACGCCAAGAGGAAGAATGAACCGCAGATGAACACGGATGGACACGAGAGGGCAGAAGGCAGAAGTCAGAGTGCAGAATGTAAGACTGCGGAGTCTGTCAAAGACTTCCTCTCCCTTGAGGGAGAGGATTGAGGTGAGGGTGGGTTCTGACAGGCAGGCCTGAATTCCTGAAAGGAGAATGATGAAGCTTCTCTGGATTGATGACGAAATCGACATGCTACGGCCGTTCGTTTTTGCTCTGCGCGAGAAGGGCTACGAGGTTGAGACCGCAACCAACGGGCCGGACGGGCTGGAGCTTGTGCGGACCCGGGATTTCGACCTGGTTCTCCTGGACCAGATTATGAGCGGCATGGACGGTCTTGAGGTGCTTGCGCGGATCAAGGATGCCGAGCCGAATATCCTTGTCACGATGGTGACCAAGTCGGACGAGGAGGCGCTGGTTGATGAGGCATACGGCGAGCTGGTTGACGATTTCCTTATCAAGCCGTTCACGCCGGCGCAGTTGCTGGCAGTGCTCAAGCGGCTCTTGGGGAAGAGGAAGCTCGTGGCCGAGCGCATCGGTAAGCAGTATATGGCGGCGATGAGCGAAAGCCGGGACCTGGCAAACTGGCAGGGATGGGTTGACTACTACCGGAGTCTCAATCACTGGCAGGCTCTGCTGGGACGGTACGGGGACCAGGGGCTGCGCGAGGTGCAGGCCGACCGGTGGCGGCAGGCCAATGAAGAATTTTGCAGATTCGTTGGAGATGAATACCCCCGGTGGCTCAAGGGAGATGGTCCGGTAATGTCGCATCGCGTGATGAAGGAGTATGTCCGGCCCCAGTGGGAACAAGCGCAGACTTACTTCATACTTCTTGACTCGATGCGCGCGGACCAGTGGGACGCAATTCTACCGCTGCTCAGAGACTACTATGAAGTGGAGACACTTTATTACTGTGCGATTCTACCGACGGCAACGCCTTATGCCCGCAACGCCATTTTCTCAGGGCTCCTGCCTTTAGAGATACTCCGGCGCTATCCGCGTTACTGGGTTTTTGAAGAGTCCGGCCAGAACCGCTATGAGAAGGAGTTGCTGGCCGAGCAGTTGAGCCGGCTGCAGTTTAAAGGACGGTCGGCCTATTTCAAAGTCAGGGCACTTGACGAGCTTGGCAAGATGCGCGGGCAGTTGCTGGACAAGGAGGTCCGCTTTACGGCGGTGGTGCTGAACCTTCTGGACCAGTTGATACATTCGATAAAATCCAGGGGGCTGCTCGACGAAATCATACCCAATGAAGCGGCGCTGATTGGAACCACCAAGGTATGGTTCTCGTCTTCATTCCTGTTCGAAATGCTCAAGACGTTGTCTCGCCGCAAGTGCCGCATTGTGATCACCAGTGACCACGGTTTCATCAGGGTGCAGCGGCCCGCTCTGATTTACGGTGGCCGTGAGATATCACCAAATCTCAGGTACAAGCACGGCGCTGCGCTGCGGACCGACGAACGAAAAGCCGTTCTGCTCAAGAATCCCGAGGAGTTCATGCTGCCGGTTGAGCATGGGACCAGCAGGTTTGCGATAGCGAAGTCGGACCATTATTTTATCTATCCGACCAAACCGAGGGAGTACGAACGTACTTACAAGTACACGTACCAGCACGGCGGGGTGTCGCTGAACGAAATGATTGTGCCGCTGGGCATCCTGCGTCCGCGGTAGCCCTGGACAGAGTCTAAGGGGTCGAGGGTTCAAGTGCTGGAACCCCAGAACCCTGGAACCCTAGAACCCTTTCCTATGTTCTTCAGTCAGGCAAGCAGGCTGCGGGCAATGACGATTTTCTGGATTTCCGACGTGCCTTCGTATATCTCCATGCACTTTGCGTCGCGGAAGTAGCGTTCCACAGGATAGTCTTTGGTGTAGCCATAGCCTCCGAATATCTGGACCGCTTCCCTGGTTACTTCTACTGCGGTGGAAGCGGCGAACAGTTTGGCCATTGCCGCTTCCCTTGAGAACCGCTTCTTGCCGGCGTCCTTCTGAAAGGCCGCGTTGTACGTGAGCAGGCGGGCGGCCAATATGCTGGTAGCCATTTCGGCCAGCTTTTCCTGAATCATCTGGAATTCGCATATCGGCCGGCCGAACTGCTTCCTTTCCTGTGAATAGGCCAGGGATTTGTCCAGAGCCGCCTGGGCGATTCCAACCGCCTGAGCGCCGATGTCGATGCGGGAGACGTCCAGGGTTCCCATTGCCACTTTGAATCCTTTTCCGATTTCACCGAGCACGTTCTCCTTGGGAACCTTGCAGTCCTCGAAGATGAGCTCGCAGTTGGATGTGGCACGCAGGCCCAGCAGGTCTTCGTGCTTGCCGACCGAGAATCCGGGGAAGTCCTTCTCGACGACGAAGCAGGTGATGCCGCGATGCTTGGCTGCCGGGTCGGTCAGGGCAAAGACAACGAACACATCGGCTGCACCGCCGTTGGTGATGAATCGTTTGGTTCCGTTCAGGAGATAGTGGTCGCCGTCCGGCACAGCCTTTGTTTCCATCCCGGCCGGGTCGGAGCCGCAGTTGGGCTCGGTAAGGCCGAAAGCACCGAGCAGTTCCCCAGTGGCCATTCTGGGAAGGTATTTCTCCTTCAGGGCATCGGTGCCCCAGTTCACGATGGGCCAGCAGGCGAGTGAGTTGTGGACAGCGGTAATGACGCCGGTAGAACCACAGGCCCGGGATATTTCTTCGATGGCAACGGCAAGGCTGACGAAGTCGAATTCAGCGCCGCCGTATTTCTCAGGCACCACCATACTCAAAAGCCCGAGCTTGGCCATCTTCTTGATCGAGTCGCTGGGAAACTCGCCCGAAGCATCAATTTCGGCCGCTTTCGGCTCAAGTTCCTTGAGCGCGAATTCCCGCGCCATGCTCTGGACCATCTTCTGGTCCTCAGTTAGACTAAGGTTCATCAGTTCCTCCTAGCCGTTTTCTTTCAATTCCTTCAGGATTTCCTTGGCAATTATCAGGCGCATCACCTCAGATGTGCCTTCGCCGATTTCCCCCAGTTTGGCGTCTCGATAGACACGGGCAGCAGGCAGTTCGTTTGTGAGCGCATGCGGGCCGATGGCTCCGATTGCAACACCGGCGGCCCAGGCGGCCACTTCGGACGCAAAGAGCTTCGCAAATGCGCATTGCTTGTCGGCCCGTTCACCCGCATCCTTGTACAAGGCTGCATTGTATACCATGAGTCGGGCGGCCTCAACCTGCATCGCCACGTCAGCCAGCTTCTTTGAGGCCATCTGTGAAGGCCGGCCAGAGTCTTTCAACCAGTTCTGCAAAACATCGAGCGCGGCCTGAGCCATTCCCAGACAGAAGGCACCGATTGAAATCCTTCCACCGTCCAGGGTCTCCATGAATATCCGATAGCCTTCGTATTCCTTGCCGAGGATGTTATCTTTCGGCACGAGCATGTCCTCAAACACCAGTTCCACTGTGTTTGAGCCGCGCAGCCCCAGTTTGTTCTCCTCGGAAGCGACGCTGAATCCCGGGGTGTCGGTTTCGACGATGAAGCAGGTTACTCCTTTGCGGCCGAGTTTGCGGTCGAGTGTGGCCGCGACATTGACAACACCGGCATAACCGGCCGAAGTTATGAACCGCTTGGACCCATTGAGTATGTATCCCTTGTCGGTCTTTGTCGCCCGGGTTTCGACGGCTGCCGCGTCTGAGCCGGCGTTGGGCTCGGTCAGACCGAAAGAGCCGAGGGTTTTGCCGCGAGCCAGGAGAGGGATGTATTTTTCCTTCTGTGCTTCCGTGCCGAACTTGTATATCGGGTAAGCGCCGAGCGAGATATGAGCGGCCAGAGTGATTCCGGTCGAGGCGCACACTCTGGAGACTTCCTCTACCGCGATAGCATAGGACAGGTAATCAAGTCCCATCCCCCCCAGCTTCTTGGGCCAGATGATCCCCAAGTAGCCGCGCTCGGCCATCGCTTTGACATTGCCCTTGACGAAGTCGCCGGTTTCGTCGCAGGTGCGGGCGGTCGGGGCGATTTCCTCAAGCGCAAAAGCGCGGAGTTCGGCGCGAAACTGCTTGTGCTGTTTGCTGAGTATCACTCTCTCACTTTGAGATATAGTAACGTTCTGGGTCGATTTTCTCGCGCAGTATTTTCAGCTCTTCGTCGGTGGGGGTGGGGTTGGTCTTGACCTCATCCGCAACAGGCAGTTCGAAACCGGTGTTTTCAATGACCTGTTCCTTTGTCACGCCGGGATGGGTGGCAATCAGGCGCATCCGCCTGGTTTCCGGCTCGAAGTCCATCAAGGCCAGGTTGGTTACCACCCGGTAAGGTCCGGTGTTGGGCGGCAGGCCGGCCTTTTCCCGGGCACCGGGTCCGGTCAGGTAGCCGGGCGTGGTTATGAAGTCCACTTTGGGAACGAATCTCCTGGTGTCGTGCTGACGCATGATGATGATGGTCTTCCAGCAATGGGACCCGACATCATTGGCCCCGCCCGAGCCTGGGAGACGCACCTTCGGGGGCCAGTACTGGCCGATGACGGTGGTGTTCAGGTTGCCGTAACTGTCAATCTGCGCTCCACCGAGGAAGCCGTATTCAATGAAACCGCGCTGGGCGGTCTCCATCATGTCGCAAATGCCTGAAGCGGCTACCGCCTTGTGAAAAGTCCGCGAGTCACCGACGCCGAGCGGCAGCTTTTCAAGTGATGCGCCGGTGCCGCCGAATTCAAATATGGAAACCAGGTTCGGCGCGTGCAGACGCTTGGCAAGGGCCGCAGCCAGCATCGGGATGCCGGTTCCGACAAATGCGGTCGTTCTGTCTTCTATCAGTTTGGAGGCAAGGCAGATGAGGAATTCGGTTTGATTGCAGTCCGGCATTATCTTCCTCCGATTTCTGATTCGAGCTTTTTCAAGCGCTCCATACCAACCAGGTTGATGTATTGCTGGTGGTCCTTGCAGCCGTACACCCATTTGTCCAGGTAGGTCATGGTCTTTGCCGGGTCCTTGGAATCTTTGAGGAATTGCTGGAGATGTTCGCCGTCACGCCAGTACCGGTAGCACATCTCGCCCGGGTGGGAACCGTACTTGGCCTTAACCACCGCGTCAACGAGATAGTAGGGAATCACGGTCTGTTCCGGATACTTGCGGATTTCTTCGGTGGACACGATTTCCTCGGTCGAGATGATGAGTTTCTTTGAGGCACGGGCCATTTCATGAGCGAAACCGGAAATGCCTTCGATGCGGCAGTTACCACACTTGTCCGCTTTGTGCACGTGAATCAGGCCAACGTCCATGAACAGCGCCGGGATAAGGCAGACCGGCTTGTCGGTGAACGGGTCTTTTACCACTTTGGCTGCCGAGTATTTCAGTGTGTCGGTGCCGAGCATTGAACGTACCGGGATGAAGGGGACGCCCATCGCGGCAGCCTTGAAGCGCCAGGTTATGCCGCCATTGGACCAGTCGGTGGTCTTGACGAGGCCGCATTCTACCGCTCGTCTCGGGCAGGCTGAGATGCCGTAGACTTCCCAGGCAACGTAGGTGATGTCAAGGGCGTCAACCAGGTCGGCCGCGAGCAAAAGGTCGATTTCATGGATACCCTGGCCGGCAACGCGCAAGTGTTTTTTCCCCTGGCGGACGACTTCCCGGATGAGCGACATCGGTGCCCGAACAGTGCCGTAGAGCTCGGTGCCGATGTAGTCTCCATCCTGGACGAACTGGCTTACCGCTTCATGCTCAGCCATCACTTTGTCTTTCATCTGGGTGTTCTTTTTGGTGTGAACCCATTCCCGGAACCCGTCCGGGTCGGGCGGCTGGAACAGTTCACCAATCCCAGATTCAATCACGTCCATTGCATCCTCCTGTTCTTACAACTGCGGACTAGCGCAGATGACGCTTTGCGCCAGTCCAAAAGCAATCGGAATCTCTTTTTTTCGTTCTGCCCGCCAGGGGCGGGCGATTCCGCGAGTCGAAGACTCGCGGGTATTCGTCTGCGTTTCACTGCTGTTCATTTTCCTTCTGGATGTTAGGGATGGCCGTCTTGATGTCAACCCCAAGCCTCGGGGCCCGGGTTCGGTCATGGAGGGCCGGCCGTTCCACCCTGCAGTGCTCATTGTGGCGCTTGACTTGAAGCGAGTGGCAGCTATCTTGTGACCTGATTTGACTGTCGGCAGCAAACAACGTGATTCTACTTCTTTCGTTCAGAACCCGAGGCCCTGATTCCTGTTGTGAGATATGGAGCCGAAGCTTAGTATAGTTTTCGTCAACTACAACTCGACACGGCTGCTTGGGCAAGCCCTGGCTTCGCTGGAAGGGGCGCGGACAGAAGTGTCTCTAGAGACTATCGTCGTTGATAACACTTCCAAGCAGCCGGACCGGGTACGGGCGGTATGCCAGAAGTTCGGTGCTCGCCTGCTGCTGTTGGACCACAATATCGGGTATGGTGCAGCGGCTAATCGTGGGGCCAGGCTGGCGCAGGGAGACTGTCTTGCAGTGGCCAACCCGGACCTGGTCTTTGCCAAGGGGGCTGTTGAAACCCTGGTGCGTTTTCTGGACCGGAATCCGGACGCCGGAGTGGTCGGACCGCAACTGGTTTATCCTGACGGTGCATTTCAGCCTTCGGCCCGCAGGTTTCCAGGGTTGCGTTATGTCCTTGCCGGTCGCCGTTCCCCGCTGGTGCGACTGTTCCCTGGATATGGTCTGAGCCGTGAGTTCCTCTACGCCGACATTCACCGGGAGAACAGGCCGGTTGCAGTTGAAGCCATCATCGGAACGTTCATGGTCTTCCGTCGAAAGGCGTTCGAAGAGATGGGTGGTTTTGATGAGCGTTTCTTCATGTATGCTGAGGACATGGATATCTGCCGGCGTCTCCAGAGGAATGGCTGGCGGGTTTACCTTGAACCGCGGGCGCGGGTCCGGCACTATTACGGGGCTGTGCGCAAAAAGCACCAGCGGTTCTCAGAGTATCAACGGCTACGGGCTCTCTGTATGTTTTTCAGTTTGAATCGGAACAGCATGTTCAGCGCGATGATTACCTTCGCGTTCGCCGGGTACTTGTTTGTGCTCGAAGCAGGGGCACTGATCGGGCTGAGTGAATACGAGTACTCATGGCGCCGGAGACGGGATGGTTCATGATGCGGTTTAAAGGTGCATTGTCCGGGACAATTCTACTGGCGGGTGATGCGTTGGCCGTGGCGGCCAGTTATGTACTGGCATATGTCATAAGAAGTTCAGTGCTTACCAGCGTACTTCCGGAGGCCTTTCCTTTCATGCAAATCACTGACAAGTTCTACCTGCTGGCGATTTACCTACTGGTGTTTGCTTATGAGGGGTTGTATACCAAGCGACTGGTGGAATGGGAAGAGATCCGGCGTTGTTTCCGTGGTATGGTCGTGGCCACGGCCGTGGTTATGATGCTACCGTTTGTGCTCCGCTACGTGACTCTTTCCAGGGTCATTGTGCTGCTTGCCTTTCTCATCGGCAGCGCGGCAGTTCCAGCGGTCCGGATTCTGCTCAGGCGCCTCCTGATATCACTGGGTTTGCTCCGGCAGCCGCTGGTGCTCATTGGCAGCGGCGAAGCGGCTGAACTGTTCGGCCGGGAGCTCGGCCGGCACCGGTCCCTGGGCTATTTTGTGTCAGAACATCTTCATCGCGACACGAGCGACGAACCGATTGAGGTCCTCCTGGAGAAATTGCCCGGCAAGGTTGGGAATGTCTCACTGGTCGTGTTCTCGGATTCCTTTGATTCCGGTGAGTTGAAGCAGGTGTTCCGCTACGCCGAGCAAAGGTTTGCCGAGGTGCTGGTCATACCCAATGCTGCGCTGTTGCGGAGCCAGGCTGTGGAAATGGAGCCGGTCGGCAGCCTGCTGGTGATGAAATACCGTGATAACCTCCTACGGCCGCTCAACACAGTCACGAAGCGTGCACTTGAGCTGATTGCCTGTGCGCTGCTGCTGATTCTATTTGGACCTCTGTTCGGACTCGTAGCACTGCTGGTGAAGTTCTTTTCACCAGGCCCTGTGTTCTTTCGGCAGGAGCGTATTGGCAGGAACCGATGTCTCTTTCAGTGCCTGAAATTCAGAACCATGCATATGGACGCCGAGCAGCGGCTGCAGAAGTTGCTCGAGAGTGATGCGAAGGTCAGGACTGAGTGGGAGAAATACGCCCGGATAACTGGTGACCCGCGCGTTACCCGGGTCGGCCGCATACTAAGGCGTTTCAGTTTTGATGAGTTGCCACAGCTATGGAATGTTCTCAGAGGAGAAATGGCGCTTGTCGGGCCCAGGCCCTACATGCCAAGCGAGTCCGGCCAGATCGGAGACTATTTTGAGACAATTGTCAGGGGTCGGCCGGGGATGACAGGACTCTGGCAGGTTTCCGGTCGGTCCACATTGCCCTTTCAGGAAAGGTTGGTTCTTGACGAGTTCTACATTCGGAACTGGTCGTTGTGGATGGACTTTTCGATCTCGCTCCGAACGGTCTGGGTAGTGCTGAGCGGACGTGGAGCTTACTAGTGAAGATTGACGTAGTAACTCATGGCGATAGAATTCTATAGATGCTATGTGCACAATGTTTTCCAGGACATCTCTGACTGACCGGGTGATGACGTGAGCGTTTTCGTTGTCCTGGCGGTTCTTTCTGGTGCTCTCGCCGGCTGGCAATCCTATACCAATACCAACTTCATTCATGACATCTGCGGCAACGATTCAGTGCTTACCCTTGCCACAAGTGGCGGGTTGGTTCTGCTTGACCCGGAAAAGGTTCGGGTCGAGCAGACGATGGCGAACACCGATGGTTTGCCGGTGAATCGCTGTCTGGTTGTGACTCACGACAGCACCGGGAATCGCTGGGTGGGAACCGATGGAGGCGGGCTGGCGGTTGTCCCGGTTGACAGCGCAACGGCTATTGCTTACCGGCCTCATGACCTGCCTGAAGGAATAACAGCGTTGTTGCTGGACCGCGACCGGATTCTGGTGGGCACGGACCGCGGGCTGTACGTTATTGAGACTAATGGAACTCCTCTTGAGTTCAGTGATGACGTTATCCGGCACTTCTCGGTTGTGAACGAGCGTGAATTGCTGAGTGACAGAGTCCTTGCTCTAGGTATTCTTGACCGCTACTGGGTAGGAACCAACCAGGGGGTGACATCGGTGGACCGGGATTTCACCAACTGGGTCGGCTATCGCCGGCCGTTGGGTGATTCGGTCAAGTCAGTTGCAGTGTGGCATGACAGCCTGGTTATCGCGACCGAGCAAGGACTGGCGATTCTGGCGGATACGAGTTTCAGGCCGGTATTCCTGTTTGGGTGTCCCAGAGAGGTTTTTGACCTTGAAGTTTCAGGGCTTGATATTTATGTGGCAACCGATACCGGTGTCTACCGTGGAGATGCTATTGATTCCACCAGGTTCCAGTTGATTCTTGGGGGTGATGCCCGGGCACTTTATGTCGGAGAGACAATCTGGGTAGGGCTTGGCGGCAATGAGCAATCCGGACACGGACTCCGATACTCGAAGACAGGCCAATCCTGGTCTTCTTTCTATGCCGGATGCATAGCCTCGGGCTATGTGTCGTCGTGCGCGTTCAGCCCGGTTGACGGCAGACTGTACCTATGTCACTATTTCAGTTCCTGGGAATTCTCAGAAATCGTTGCTCGGGACAGAACCGTTTCGACTCGGCCAGGTATTCTTGGTGTTCCGATTCAGGTGAGTTGCGATTCCCGAGGGAGAATCTGGTTTGCCCATTTCGCCGGAAATGGAGGACTGAGCGTGTATGAACCGGAGGCTGACACCTGGGGCAAGGTGCAGTGGGGAGAGAACTCCGCGTGGAACATCATTGATGCTTTTGCCATCGACGCGTTTGACACCAAATGGGTGTTCAACGGTGGCGGCGTGATTGTGGCGGTGGATGCGGACGGGCAACGGGCGGAATTCGACATTCCCGGTCTGGTTCCGCCTCCAGGGGGCGGGTACGACTTCGCATTTGATTCGCAGAACCGGGTCTGGCTCGGCCTGACCGTTGGCTTAGTCATGCTGGACCACAAAGGGACTCTGCATGACCGGACTGACGACCAGTACAGGATTCTAACCGAGCTGCCTTCGTCCGAAGTGAGGTCTTGCGCGGTGGACCCCGAGGACAATGTTTGGGTCGCAACCCCGCAAGGAGCCGCGGGCTGGGACGGGGAGGCCTTCGCGGTCTTCACTACCGAGAACAGCGGGCTTCTGAGTAACAACGTCTATCGGGTGCGGGTTGACGCTTCGAGCAGGGTATGGTGCTTGTGCGAGAATGGCTTGTCGGTATTCGACCAGGTTTCAGGCCGCTGGACGAATTATACTCCCCAGAACAGCGATTTGATTGAGAATCCCGAGAGGATTGCGAGTTTCTATACGTCCCTTGAGATTGATGACAAGAGAGGGGTGGCAGCGGTCGGTACCCAACGGGGAGTTTCGGTTCTCGAGTTCGGAGCGGTGCCACCGGGCCCGGCGGGCACGCGGCTGGTTGTGTTTCCCAATCCCTGCGTCCTGGGGGTTCACGAATGGGTAGTGGTTGACAGCCTGCCCGAGCAGTCGAGCGTGGGGATACTCACCCTCAGCGGCCGCCTGGTGACTGAGCTTCAG
>JAUWNN010000085.1 GCA_030612625.1 Caldifarciminota bacterium | reverse complement strand
AATCACGAACCAGGGCTTGTGCAGAGTGGTGAGTCAGATGACCGGACAGGGAACCGACCAGGATACACTTCAGATGGCCGGACAGATGGCATAGGAGAGCACACACCTGAGGACGGCACAAGCGGTCTTCCAGGCAGTTTGGGAAATGACCTTCCCAAGGCCCGAGGAAGTGACCTTCCAAACGACGAGGGAAAGCATGAGGGGGACGGCCCCTGGGTATCATTCTTCAGTCGCCTTTTCCACCTCTAACTACGCAACTTACGGTATATTTAGCCTTACTGGCCGTTTATCGGCCACTTGGGCATCCAGCGTGGGCTCATTAGACGATATTGTAAAATGGATTGAGGCAGAATTCTGCGATGAAATGGCCTGAAAAACCGATTTCAGGTATGACCGGGTGAACGTCCCGGACGACTTCCGACTTTGGACTGCGGCAGCAAGCTGCCGCTTCCAGAGCCGGAAGCACGCTTCCGGCAAGACAAGGCGGCGGCACGCCACCGCACTCCAAGAAGACGGTAAGCGGTCTGCGGTAGGCCGTTAGCGGTAGGCGGTCCCCCTGTTGACAATCCCTAAAACTCTGCTAACTTTTTAGAGAAAAGGAGGAAAGCTTGAAAAAGACCTTTGTACTGTGGACCTGCCTGGCCTTGCTCGCGACCAGCCCTGCCCTGGCTGACGATACGCTCTGGACGAGAATGCTCCAGCCCGGAGAGGGTGCCTTTGTGGTGGCGGTGCGGTGCCAGGGAACCGATGCCTACCTGTCCGGTTCAAAGGGCATGGAAAACACCGACCTGTTCGCAGCCAAGTACTCGGGAACCGGCGTGCTGCAGTGGAGCACCACAATTGACCTGGATACAATTGACATCGCCCAATGTTTGGCCGTGGGCCCTGACCAGTCCCCGGTCCTCGGCGGCGGAACCGGAGCCGGAATGGAGATGCTCGGCCTGATTGTCAAGCTCAGCCCGGCCGGCGAAACCCTCTGGACCCGCACCCGTGCCAACACCATGGTTGTGTCCGTGGTTGCAGACAACAGTAACAACATTTTTGCCATCGGCGCATGCGGTGGCCTGATGCTGGACAGCTTGTGGCTTGCCCGGTATGACGCCAGCGGCAATCAGGACTGGAGCAAGACACTCAAGCTGGCAATGATGCAACAACCGACTGGTATCTGCATTGGTGGCAGCGGGAACCTGGTGGCCGCGGTGAATCTGATGGACACAATCTCTCAAACCGCCAGCCTGGTGAAATTCTCAAGTTCGTCCGGCGAAACCCTCTGGACCAGACAATACCCGGAAGAGGTGGCGATGCGCTTTTCCGGTATCACCGCAACCGGGTCTAACTTCCTGATTGTCGGTGACGACCAAACCGGTTCCCGCCTGTACAAGTGCGGTCCGACCGGAGATACCATCTGGACAACCGGATTGCCTCAAGCAATGCTAGCTCCGGATATAGCGGCCGATGGCAATGGCAACAGCTATGTGGCCTACACGGACGAAGACCTGGACTACAAGCTGAATAAATACGACCCGGACGGCCAGTTCCTCGGCACCGGCCGCGGCGGCTCGTCCTATGACGACATGCCGGTGTCACTGGCAACAGGTTCTGACAACTATCCGGTCGTCACCGGCATGGCTCTCGACACCCTTGGCACTGTCGGAGTCTTCACCGTCAAGTTCAGCGGCACCCCAGCCAGCATGGAAGACCACAAGACCGCCAGACCAAGGGCTCCGCTCTGCAGGCTGCTCGGCACGGTCCTGACCAATCGGCACCTCCGCCTTCAGGTGGAAACCCCGGGCACGTACTGGTTCGAGGTCATCAACCCGGCCGGCCGCGTCGTTCACACCCACCGCACCACAGTCCAACCCGGACTGCTTCGCCTTCCGCTTCCTCGGCGGGCGGCCGGCGTTCACTTCCTCCGGGTCCAGGCACCCGGCCGCACCCAAACCCTGGAGTTCGTGGTCAGCAGGTAGACCGGCCGGGAAACAGGGCGTGAGGGATACGATTGCTCGTCAAATGTCGCAAGCCGTGATGTCGATGCCGCTAGTGGTGGTGCTAGCCGTGACTTGTTGCTGTCCGGGCGAGAAAGCGATGACGCTTGCCAGCCCGGCGTTCTCAGATGGTCAGCCGATTCCCATACGGTTCACCGGCGACGGGGAGAACGTGTCCCCCGAGTTCAGATGGCGCAACGTGCCCCAAGGTACGAAGTCATTCGCGCTCATCTGCCGCGATGTGGAAGGGGACCAGTACGGCGACTCATGGTTCAACTGGGTGATTTTCAACATCCCCGCGGCCGTGCGCGCACTGGGAGAAGGAAGGTTTATCTTCAATGACGGAACGGTTCAGGGCACGAACAGTGCCGGGCTCGTTGGCTATCTGGGTCCCGGGCCGCCGCGGGAATCGGAACACCACTATGTTTTCCGGCTGTACGCGCTCGACACGGTCCTCACGCTTGACTCAAAGACCGACGCCGAACGTATCCTGCACGAGTTACGTGAACACGTCCTTGGCAGGGCGGCATTGACCGGAACCTACAAGCGATAAGGAAAAGGGTCCAAGGGGGCAAGGTCAAGGCAGTCAAGAGCTTGGCTGCGGTCGAGCCGCTTGAAACACGGCTGCACATACTGATACTGCCACGATGACCACCAAAGCCAGCCGGAAACACTGGACGGTACTGTGGTTTTTGGTCACAGCAGGTGCCGGCCTCCTGGTGCGGCTTGTCTACCTGGTTCAGGCCCGAGCAAATGACCCGCTTTTCCTTGCACCCCAGATGGATGCGCTCTACCATCATCGCTGGGCTTTGGCGCTCGCAGCCAGGGTTGAGTTCATCCACGACGCCTTTTTCCGGGCACCGCTGTATCCGTACTTCCTCGGGTTGCTTTATGACATATTCGGGCCGAATCTCTTCCTGGTGAAGCTGGTGCAGGCGGTTCTGGGCAGCGCCAGTTGCGGCCTGGTCTATCTCCTTGCCCGGAGGTTGCTGGCAGACCCAGTGTCACTTTCCGGCCTTCGGCCCAAGGCGGCCGAGTGGGTGGCGCGTATCTCAGGGCTCGCGATGGCTGTCTACCCGCTCGCCATCTATTTCGATGGCGAGTTGCTAATGCCAAGCCTTCTCGTATTCCTGATCCTGCTTGGATTCGTCCTGCTCCTGCGCAGCCGGAACCAAAACCGGCAATGGTGGCTTCCCGGTCTGGCTTTCGGGCTCGCAGCAATAGCCCGGCCAAACGTGCTGGCATTTCTTGGAGTTCTGCCGCTCTGGTTCTTCATAGAGTACCGGAAGGCCGCCTGGAAGAAGGTGGCCTTGTTCCTGGGAACGGCAGCACTGGTAGTAGTCCCGGTTGCGGTGCGCAACTACATTGCCAGCGGTCAGCTTGTTCTCATCGCCTGGCAGGGCGGAACCAATTTCTATATCGGCAACAATCCTAAGTCTGACGGCGTGACCGCGATTCTTCCCGGCACCAGGCCGACCTGGTGGGGTGGCTACTACGATGTCAAGAGACTGGCCGAGGAATCTGCAGGACGGGTCTTGAAGGGTGCTGAAATCGACCGGTACTGGATGCAGCAAGGCCTTGAGTTCTGGCGCAGGCAACCGGCCAGGGCCCTGGGCCTGGTGGCCCGCAAGTTCTATCTACTGGTTTCTGGAAAGGAGGCCTCCAACAACCGGGATATCTACTTCTTCAAGAGGTACTCATTCCTGAACCTGCTCATATTTGACGCAAGAGTCATGAAATTCCCATTTGGGTTGCTGTTTCCTCTGGCCATAGTCGGTTTCTGGGTTTCCCGGCGAAACCGGCGCCAGTTGCTCCCGGTCTACCTGTTTGTCGCCGCCTACGGCCTGTCTTTTGTGGCTTTCTTCGTGACCGCGAGATTCCGGATGCCGATGGTGCCGATGTTCATAGTCATGGCTGTTTACGGTACTGCAAGGCTCTGGCGATTCCGGGGCCTGAAACTGGTAGGACCGGTTGCGCTTCTGGCAGGTTCTCTGGTTCTGTTCAATGCCGACCTGGCCGGCGGCCACCGGGGAGGCAACCCGGTCCTGTCCCGCGTGTCGGTCGCCAGCGCCCTGCACGAGATGGGCAAACCTGACGAGGCGCTGGCCGAACTGAGACAAGCGCTGAGGTATGACTCAGCCATGAATGTCCTGACCCTCGAGGCGACTATCCGGAAGCAGCAGGGGCAACTGGACCGTGCAGCGCAAGCCGCACAAGCTGCAATCAGGGCCGCACCAGGCTGGCCCGACCCGCGCGTAACGCTCGGCAGCGTCTACGCCGCAAAAGGGGTGCTTGATTCGGCCCAAGCCTGCTTTGCCAAAGCGGTGGAACTCGACCCGTACTCGGTTCAGGGCTGGAACAATCTTGGCAATATCGCCCTCACCAGAAACGACCTGGCGACAGCACGCCAGTTCTACGAACGGGCGCTGTCAATCGACCCGGTGTACGAAATGGCACTCTTTCATCTCGGCTTAGCCGACTACTACGAAGGCAGCAAGGAGCTGGCACGCCGGCGCTGGCGCAAAGTGCTTGAGCTCAACCCGGGTCACGCCAAGGCGCGGCAGGCACTGGCCCGGCTCCGCTAGCCAGCCGCACCGCGATTCTCCGGAACACCTCGAGGCCTGCCAAGGCCTGAAAAAAGCAGAGGTGACAGAAAAACCCTCCGGCCGAACCCATCCCCAGGGAGCGGAAATTTCTCCTTGACAGATGGTAAGGGGGGGGGGTATAATTCGCTAGGCAGACCTAGGTTACATCTGAAACAGAAAGAGGCCGCACAAGCTTGTGTGGCTGGGAAGGGTACGAACCCTTCGGAAACAAGAAGCAGACTTACCTAAAGGAGGTAAAGATGCACAAGCTGCTGCTATTCACAGTAGCACTGCTCTGCGGAGCAACGGTCGCTCTGGCCGCGCCAGATACACCCCCTGTTCATGGAGCCCAGTTCCTGCCGACACCTCAAGGAGCCTTGCTTCTCCAAGCAGAAAGCGAGGCCGGGGATGAAGGCGAAATCGATGTGTTCCCAGGACAGGACTACATCACCTATGACGACGGGAATAAGACGCAGAACTGGTACTGGCCGTATAACAATCAATATGCGCTTGTCAACAGGTTCACACCCCAGGCATATCCTGTTGAGCTCGTATCGTGCCGGAGCATAGTAAACTACTACAATGGCCGGAACATCTACCTTAGGGTCTATGATGACAACGGCTCGGGCGGCAAGCCGGGGACCCAGTTGTACACCCAGCAGAGATTGGACATCCCCCCCTTTCATAACCCGAACTTTAAAAACTACGACCTCACAGCTCCGCTCACATTCCCAAACGGTGACTTCTACATGGGCTGGTATCAAGCGGCTGCAGCCAACATGGTGATAGGTGGTGACGGCTATAATCACAACCACCGTGATTGGAGGAAAAGCGGTTCCGGCAGTTGGGGTCTTGCGAATATGCTGAGCGACATGATGATAAGGGCTTCTGTGTACTACCACGACGTCGGCGCAACCGGGATTGCAATACCGACCAACGGCGGGACCTATGTCCCGGGAGCGAGCATCACTCCCAGAGGGCTGATTTCGAACTACGCTTCCAACCTGGCTGAGGGTACCCCCTTCAATGTCGATTTCAAGATTCGCAACGCAAGCGGCACCCAGATGTACACCAACACCAAGACCATCACCCTGACTGCAGGACAATCCAACAAGACGCTGAATTTCAATGCTGTCACCATGAGCTGGCCTCCGGGCACCTACACCGCGGTCTGCAGCACCCGGCTGGCCCTTGACTGCCGCAATTTCAACAACAGATACCAGCACACATTCATCCTCTTGGCACCGCCTCCTGCGCCCACGCCCCAGTTGCCGCCCAATGGCAGCAATGTGGCCACATTGACCCCGTTGCTCCAGGTAGCGTCGATTTCCGGCTGCGACCAGTACGAGTTCAAAGTGTACCTGGGTGGCGGCGGCCTTGTGGCCTCGGGCATCTCGCCCGGTAACACCTGGACGGTCAGTCCGGCCCTGACAAACGGCCAGACCTACGAATGGGAGTGCCGGGCCCACAACGCGGCCGGCTGGGGTCTGTACTTCAGCCCGCGCTGGACCTTCAACGTCAAGATACTTCCTGGCGCGCCCGTGCCAACCGCACCGCCCAATGGCAGCAATGTGGCCACATTGACCCCGAACCTCACGGTGACCGCGATTTCCGGCTGCGACGACTACCAGTTCCAAGTGTACACGTACCCCGGCCACGTCTATGTGACCGGGGGCAACTCGGGCAGCCCGACCCCCTCCTGGACGGTCAGTCCGGCCCTGACAAACGGCCAGTCCTACGAATGGGAGTGCCGAGCGCATAATGCGGGCGGCTGGGGTCCGTACTTCAGCCCGCGCTGGAGCTTCGCGGTCATGGTCGGAACCGAGGGACTCTGGACTGGTAACGTCAGCACTGACTGGAACGACCCCAGCAACTGGGATGTGCCCATGGTACCCGGTTCAGGCGATGACGTGCTGATTCCGGACGGCTGCCCGTCTTACCCGAACACAAACACCGGTGCCGGATATGACTGCGCCAGCCTGGAAATCGAAGCTGCTTCTGAGATGACGGTCGTGTCAGGCCTGACCCTGGACTGCGGCGGCGATATCGACAACTTCGGTACATTAACCAACAACGGCACGATTGAATGCGCCGAGGACTTTGCCAATGACGGCGACTTCGTCTCTGGTTCCAGCAGTACCCTGTGCTTCGACGGCACTGCAAGCACCATCTGCAACTCCGGAGTCGATGCGGCCTGCTCCTTCTTTCACGTCATCATCGCCAAAACAGGAGCCGCCGATGTCGAAACCAACGGGGACATGGACATCGACGGTGACCTGACTATCAATCCCGGGAATACACTTATCAACGGCGGTGAGTCGTTTGTGGACGGCCACTACTACGTTGCGGGTGACTGGACCAATAACGGGACCTATGACGAAGGCGACGGCGATATCACTTTCGACGGTGTGACCGCCATCACGGGTACGGGCACGCACACGTTCAACAGCGTGACCATTACCGGTGAGTTGACCGCGCCGGACGAGATGACCGTCAACGGCGACTGGACCTGCTCCGGCACGTTCAACCACAACGATGGCATCGTCTACTTCAACGGCGACAACCTGACGTCGAACGGCGCCAGTGGCGCGTTCTACGAGCTCGAGGTCGAGAACACGGCGGACGGCCCTGTGACGGTCAGCGGCAACATGGCGGTCGAAGATATCCTGACCATCACCGACGGTGACTTCCTGCTGGGCGAAAACACCCTGACCATGGGCACGGGCAGCGGCTCGGGCACGGTTACGGTCGACGGTGGCACGTTCTCGGTTGTCGGCACGGCTCTCGACGCCAGAGGCGCGGTTACCGCGGCAGATGCCGCGTTCCCGTACGCGTTCGACCTTGCCTCGGGCACATCGATTGCGGCGCAGTACGCGAACTTCACCTGGATGGACGCGGGCGGTATCTACGTCCAGGACGGTGCGACTATCGACGCGACCGACAACTTCTCCCACTGCACGTTCACGGCCGGGGACGACGTCGGCACGATGCTGGCCATCGAAGGCAGCCAGGTTATCGACGACATCGTCTGGTGCGACTTCTACGGCTCAGACGGGTACAACATCGACTACACCGGCGGCACGGGCCACATCACGGTGACCGACGGCCTTGGCGCTCGTTGGGGCGAGGACTATGACGACGACCCGGACGATTTGGTGGACTGGGTAGTTTCGACCATCCACGATGTCGGTGTGACCGCGATTCTGCGGCCGGCCGGCGGGGTCGGTGAGAACACTGTAGTTTTCCCGCAGGTAAGGGTTTTCAACCCTGGCGAAGCGGTCGAGACCTTCGACGTCCGGGTCATCATCGACAACCTGGCCCCGGGCTTTGGCGAGGTGTTCAACTTCACCGAGGAAGTGGTCGCGCTGGGAATCGGCGAGACCCGGGACTTCGAGTTCTTGGCCAATTCCTGGACCGCGACCCCGCAGCAGACTTTCCATGTGAGATGCACGACCGAGTTGGCTGGCGATGCAAACCCGGGCAACGACATGCAGGAGCAGGACTTCGATGTCGGCCCGCCCTGGCCGCCAGGCTGGCATGAGGTCGCACCGATGCCCCTGCTCCCGAGCAGCAAGCCGGTGAAGCGGGGCGCCTGGCTTGCGTTCAACGAAGCCAACGGACTCGTTTACGCTGCCAAGGGTTACAAGACCACCGAGTTCTTCCGCTACGACCCGATAGGTGACTCCTGGAACGAGCTGACCGGGATGCCGTATCAAACCCATACGAACCCGAAATGGGCCAGGAAAGTGCCCCGGAAGGGGTCCAAGGGTGTCTGCGACGGGGACCACTACATCTATGTAACTCAGGGCAACAACACCCTCGGTTTCTGGCGCTACGACCTCGCAGGTGACTCCTGGTCCGAGCTTAATGATGTGCCGCTTGGCCCGTACCGCAAGAAAGTGAAAGGCGGCACTGACCTGGCGTATGTTCCTGGAGAAAGCGATGACGATGACTACGTCTACCTGCTCAAAGGCTACAAGACCGAATTCTACCGGTTCAATGTTGCGACTTCGAAATGGGATACGCTGCAGGAGGCTCCTGTCGGTGCGCGTAAGAAATGGGACAAAGGCTCCTGGCTGGTCTTCAATGAGGCCGACGGTACGGACGATCCGAAACTACTCTATGCGCACAAAGCCAAGTATCACGACGGGACCTATCATGAGTTGTGGAAATACGACATTCCGGGTGACTCCTGGTCCGACAACAAGCTGAAAGGCATGCCGCTCTGGGGTCTGCACAGCGGCCGGCTCAAGAAGAAGAAGTCCAAGGACGGCGGCTCAGGTGCCTGGTATCAGGGCTTCATCTACGCGCTCAAAGGCGGCAACACCCAGCAGTTCTTCAAGTACACTGTTGTGAAGGACTCCTGGACCGAACTGGACACAGTGCCGAACTATACTGTGACCACCGGCCGGAAGCGGCGTGTCAAGTACGGGGCCGACATCGTGAGCCATGGCAGCGGCGCGTTCTTCGCGCTCAAGGGCAACAAGACACGCGAGCTGTGGCGGTATATGATACCGTTTACATTCGCCCAGCAGCCCGCACGAAGCGGTGTGATGGCCGGACGAGTTGAGACGGCCCGGTATAAGGTAACGATTGCGCCGAATCCGCTTGCCGGCGGGTTCGCAACGTTGCGGTATACCCTGCCTATGGCCGGACCGGCGCAAATCAGCGTCTTTGACGTTGCCGGTCGAGTCCAGAGCCGACGCACGATGCTGGCCAGTCGCAGCGGCGCAGTCAGCCTTGATTTACGCAAGCTGAGCGCCGGTGTGTACCTGGTTCGATTCGACACAGACGGTTTCTCTACTACTCGCAAACTCGTGGTCCAACACTAAAGCTTAAGGCAAACTAACCCCGGGGCGCTCTTAGGAGCGCCCCGGCTCTTTGGAAAGCGGCAGCACGCTGCCGCTTTTCAGACCGCACCCTCACCCAACCCTCTCCCGCAAGGGAGAGGGTATCCGAAGGACGGGTGAGGGTGGCTGGCACGCCACCGCACTCCACAAGAACGTTGAGGGCATTTCTTATCTGCGGATTCAAGCTCTGCTCTAACCGGTATTGACAATAGCCGCGGATAAGGTATACTTAATGCGGTTTTCCGTTACCCCGTAGGTATCTGACTCGCTTTCCCCCATCGCGAATAAGCTGACCGAAGCGAAAGTGCTTTCGTGAGAAGGAGGGAGATATGAGTCTGAAACGAATCGGACCGCTAGCGCTGGCGGTTGCGATAGTCGGACTGATGGTTGGCTGTGGCGAACAGATAAACCACGACCCGGTAATCCAGAGTATCACCGCCACACCAGACAGCCCGGTCCGGCCCGAACAAACCGTCACCCTTACGGTCACTGCGACCGATGAGGACGGCGACGAACTGACGTTCACCTGGAATACAACCGTGGGGCAGCTTTCAGCTACCACCGGCGAGACCGTAGTCTGGACCGCGCCAAATGGTGCGGCCAACGGCACCGTCACAGTGGTATGCGACGACGACCACGGTGGCCAGGCTCAGGCTTCCAAAGCTGTCAGTTCGATAGCCTGGCAATACGGATACGGCGACATCGACGGTGAAACTGCTGATTCATCCTACATAAGAAACCCGGGAACGACTGAGACAGTCTTCGTTATGGACCCAGAAGTCGCAATCCCGAGTGGAGCCGTGATTGACTCCGCCTTTGTGAACACCTATTTCGACCCGGTTGACGAACTGGAACTCGAGCAGTTCTACGTTTGGGCGGTTTCTCCTGCCGGCACTCAAGTGCTTCTCTACGACGGTTTCAATCTGACGAATCTCGAGGTGGATGATTTCAGACTTGCAGGAACTGAAGGCCAGACTGCCGAAGGAACCTGGAAGATAAAAGTCGAGCGCCAGACCAAGGGTGTCGAAGGCTGCATCGAGGATTGCGAGCTGGAAATCTACTTCCACTACCGCTACTAGCAGCAAAGAATCAGGAACGAGATGCCGGGGCGGAACAAGTCCGCCCCGGCTCTCTTTGTGAACAGCTCGTCAGCCTGCCCGAGCCAGTTCTATCCCTTTATCAAACGCCTTCAGATTGAGTTCTACAAACTCGGACTTGACCATAGCCTTGATTGCATTCCGGTAGACTTGGGCCGGGAACTCAAGAAACCGGGAAGCCGCTCCCAGCATGATGACATTCTGGACCTTTGGATTGCCCAGCTCCTGCGCAGAAGCAAAGGCAGGAGTCATAAGATTGTGCCGTGCCCGGGCACGAATCCGCTCGTCAAGATGGACATCCTCAGGGCGTTCCACCAACCCGAGTTGCACTGGCAGAGGCTCAAGCCGGTATTGGTCATAGACAAGCCTGCCCTTCTTTCCCAGAAAGTGGACATAGCGCAGCGCCTC